>CADBTM010000119.1 GCA_902797555.1 Oscillospiraceae bacterium | reverse complement strand
TTCCTGTCCCCGCTGAACAAGATGCTCAAGATGCGGCTGGACTGAAGCCCGTTTTCCCGCAAAAAACCCCTGTCCCACCCGGACAGGGGTTTTCATTTTGTAATAACTTCTAAAGATATTACGCTTTGTTTTCAGTTTTTTCTCTTGCCAGACCCTCCGGGCTGCGGAAAAACCACAGATGGAAGGGGATGGACACCAAAAAGGTGAGCAGGTCGGCCAGCGGCTGGCACAGCTCCACGCCCACCAGTCCGATCAGCCGGGGCAGCAAAAGAATGAGGGGCACATAGAAAACGCCCTGCCGGCAGCTGGCCAGAAAGGTGGCGGCCGCCGACCGTCCCAGACATTGAAGCATCTGGTTGACGATGGTGGAATAGCCCAGCAGGGGCAGCACTGCGCACAGCATATACAGCGCCTGGGCGCCCATGCGGATGACCTCGGGGTCGTCCCGCCGGAACAGCGCCATCAGCTGGGGCGCCAGCGCGGCGATGATCCCCGCGGAAACGGTCGCCACCACCGTGGTGAGCAGCACTGTAAAGCCAAAGGATTTTTTCACCCGCTCCAATCTGCCCGCGCCGTAATTGTACCCCGCCACCGGCTGAAAGCCCTGCCCGATGCCCACCAGCACCGAACGGACAAAGAGATAGATGCGCAGCGAAATGCTCAGGGCAGCCACCGCCGCGTCGCCGAAGGCAGCCGCCGCGCTGTTCATCAGGGCGGAGGCCAGACTGGCGCAGCCCTGACGGAACAGGGTGGGCGAGCCCACCCGGATGATCGTCCAATAGTCCTCGAGCCTGCGGCTGACATAGCGGGGCGCCACCCGCAGGGTATCCTGCCGGGTGCGGAAAAACCAAAGGAGCAGGACAAAGCTGACGCACTGACTGAGCACGGTGGCGATGGCCGCACCCGCCGTCCCCAGACGGAAGGTAAAGATGAGCAGCGGATCGAGGGCCACATTGAGCAGATTGCCCGAGCTCATGCCCACGGTGGACAGCACCGCCCGCCCCTCGCTTTTCATGGCCACGTTAAAGACAAAGGTGGAGCACATAATGGGCGCGCCCATGAGGATATAGCGGGCATAGGCGCAGGAATAGGGCAGGATGGTCTCGGTGGAGCCCAGCAGGCGCATCAGCGGCTGCAAAAAGATCAGCCCGAACATCCCCAGCAGGCCGCCGAAGGCCACCGCCATCACAAGGGCGGTGGAGATATACTTCCGGGCGCTTTCCACGTCCTTTTGCCCCAGCTTGCGGGAGATCATGCTCCCCGCCCCCATGGCGAGGGAAAAGCCCACCGCCTGGATCAGGCTTTGCAGAGAAAACACCACGCCCACCGCCGCCGAGGCGGAGGTGCCCAGCTGGGAGACGAAAAAGGTGTCGGTGATGTTATAGATCGACGACACCAGCATGCCCGCCACCGTGGGCAGCGCCATGGACGAGACCAACCGGGGAATGGGGGTCTCGGTCATGCGGACGAATTGCTCTTTTTCGCTCAGCCTTGCCATACTTATTCCGCAAACATATCGTTGAGCAAACGCACCATCAAAAAGGTCAGCCCATAAAACAGGGGCGCCAGCAAAAATCCGGGAAAGGCGGGAACGACCTGGCTTTGCGCCTCAAAGCCGGGGGAATATTCCATAAAGGCCAGCTTCCAGCCCACGTCCACCGGGATGGCCGCCACCAGCAGGCCGATGCCGGTGCGCATCAGCCCCTTTTTTGTCCGTCCCTGCCGGGTGCACAGCAGCGCGACGCAATAGACCGCCGCCACCGCGATCAGCCCGTAGAGATAGACGTTGCCCCCGGCAAAGTGCCGGGCAAGATAAATCGCTGTAAACACGTTGTCCTCCATTCGACGTATATGGGGTGTTCGTCCGTCCCCCGCAGGGTAAATCATGCGCCGCATTGCGGCGCCTCCCTTTACACAAGGGAGGCTTTATCGGAAAAGAATTACTCCTCTTCCCCGTCGTCCGAGGCTGCCATGCCGGGGTCGTCGCCCAGCTCGTCGTCCCGGGCGGTGCAGGTCATGCTGATCACCCGGGTGTCCTCGTCCATGCGGATCAGGCGGACGCCCTGAGAGGCGCGCCCGCAGATGCGGATGCCCTCCACGCCCATACGGATGACCACGCCGCTGTCGTTGATGAGCAGCAGATCCTCGTCGGTGGTGACGCAGCGGATGCCCACCAGCTCGCCGGTCTTGTCTGTGAGGTTGTGGGCGGTCAGTCCGCCGCCGCCCCGATGGTGGACGGTGTACTCCTCGGGATCGGTCAGCTTGCCATAGCCCTTTTCGGTGACAGTGAGCAGATAGCAGCCGGGGAATTCCTTGGCCGCGCCTACCACCTGATCGCCCTCCTTCAGACGGATGCCCCGCACGCCGCCGGCCTCACGGCCCATGGTGCGCACCTCGCTCTCGGGGAAGCGGATGGCCGCGCCCTGCTTTGTGGCGAGGAGGATATGGTCGTTTCCGGTGGTGAGCAGCACCTTTTCCAGCACGTCGCCCTCGTCCAGCGAGATGGCGCGGACGCCGGCCTTGCGCTCGGTGTTGACCACGCTGAGCGCCATGCGCTTGACGGTGCCGTTGCGGGTGACGAAGAAGACGTAGTGATCCTCGCTGATCTCCCGCACGGGGATCATGGCGGTGACGCGCTCGTCCCCGGAGATCTGCAGCAGGTTGACGATGTTGGTGCCCTTGGCGCTGCCGGCGCTGCTCTCGGGCACGCGATAGCCCTTCATCTTATATACCCGGCCATAGCTGGTGAAGAACAGGATATTGTCGTGGGTGGAGGCGGTAAAGATGGTGTCCACCACGTCTTCCTCCCGGGTCTTGATGCCGATCTTGCCCCGGCCGCCCCGCTTTTGGGCGGTGTAGGCGGCGGAGGCCATGCGCTTGATATAGCCCCGGCTGGTCAGCGTAAAGATATTCAGCTCCTCGGCGATCAGATCCTCGGCGTCGATCTCGTTTTCCACGTCCTGGATCTCGGTGCGGCGCTCGTCGCCGAACTTGTCGGCGATGGCCTGCAGCTCCTCCTTGAGGATCTGCCGCACCAGAGCGGGATCGGACAGCACCTGCTTGTAATAGGCGATGCGCTCCTCCAGCTCTTTATACTCGGCCTCCAGCTTTTCCCGATCCAGTCCCTGCAGGCGCTTGAGCTGCATGTCCAGAATGGCCTGCGCCTGCACCTCGTCCAGCTGGAACCGCTCCATCAGACGCTCTCTGGCGTTGTCATAGCTGGTGCGGATGATGTGGATGACCTCGTCGATATTGTCCTGAGCGATGAGCAGACCCTCCAACAGGTGGGCGCGCTCCTGCGCTTTTTTCAGGTCGTAGCGGGTGCGGCGGACGATGATTTCCTCCTGGAAGGTGACGTATTCGTCCAGAATGTGCCGGAGAGAAAGGATCTTGGGCTGCTTCTGATCGTCCACCAGCGCCAGCATGATGATGGAAAAGCTGGACTGCAGCGCCGTCTGGGTAAAGAGCTTGTTGAGCACCACCTGGGCGTTGGCGTCCTTTTTCAGCTCGATGACGATGCGCATGCCGTTGCGGTCGGTTTCGTCCCGCAGGTCGGAGATGCCCTCCAGCCGCTTTTCCTTCACCTGTTCGGCGATGTTTTTGATGAGCTGGCGCTTGTTCACCTGATAGGGCAGCTCGGTGACGATGATGCG
>CADBTM010000118.1 GCA_902797555.1 Oscillospiraceae bacterium | reverse complement strand
GTTTTTGGGCTTGGTGTAGAGAAACAGATGGCGGATACCCCGGCGAAAGGCCTCCTGCCGCAGATGGGTCACCACGGTGGCGGTGAGCCCTTCCCCCTGATGGGCAGGGGCGACGGCGATGCACTTGCAGATGTTGCCGCTGAGCGAGCCGGTGGCGATGATCTCGTCGTCCTCGGTGAGATTGACGGTATATTCGATGGCGGGGTCATAGTCCAGCCCCGCACTTGCCAGAAAAGCCGCCGTCCGCTTTTGCTGCCACGGACGCAGCGGCGCGCCGTATTCCAGATCCATAGTCCACCTCTCAGTCGATGGCGTAAAACCGTTTTGCGTTTTCGCAGGTGAGGCGAAGCACCTCGTCCTCGCTCATGCCCTTGATCTCTCCGATCCGCCGGGCGACGTAGAGAATATTGCGGGAGTCGTTGCGCGTGCCCCGCACGGGGACAGGGGAGAGATAGGGGGAGTCGGTCTCCAAAAGCATGCGCTCCGGCGGGCAAAGGGCGGCGACCTCCACGGTTTTGCGGTTGTTTTTGTAGGTGACGGGGCCGTCAAAGCCCAGATACCAGCCCATGCGCAGCAGCTCCTTTGCCATTTCGGCGCTGCCCGAATAGCAGTGGAACACTCCCCGCACATGGGGATGCTCCTTGACGATGGCCAGACAGTCGCCGTGGGCCTCCCGATCGTGGACAATGACGGGAAGATCGAGCTCCTCCGCCAGCGCCAGCATATCCCGGAAGACGGCGTGCTGATGGTCTCGCGGCGGGTTTTCCGGCCAGTAATAGTCCAGACCGACCTCGCCGATGGCCACCACCTTCGGGTCCCGGGCCATGTCCCGCAGCACATCCAGGTGGGCGGGGACGTAGGGGGCGCAGTTTTCCGGATGATAGCCCACTGCGGCATAGACGTGGGGATAGCGCCGCGCCAGCTCCAGCGCCTTTTGGGAGGTGGGCAGATCGCAGCCCGGGTCGACGATATAGCCTACGCCGCTGTCCGGCATGGAGGCCAGGAGCGCGTCCCGATCCTCGTCAAACCGGGCGTCGTCGTAATGGGCATGGGTGTCAAAAATCATAGGTTGTTCCTTTTTTTACAGATGCCCTGCGCAGCAAGACCGCGCAGGGCATAACGAAATCTGTTCAGCACATCTTTGCGCCGGCGGGGATGGCGTCGTCCAGCATGACCAGATTCAGCTTTTCCTCGCCCTTTTCCTTGTGAACGGCGGAGATCAGCATGCCGCAGCTCTCCAGACCCATCATCTTTCTGGGAGGCAGGTTGACGATGGCCAGAAGGGTTTTTCCGATCAGCTGCTCCGGCTCGTAGTATTTGTGGATGCCGGAAAGGATCTGGCGGTCGGTGCCGGTGCCGTCGTCCAGGGTGAAGCGCAGCAGCTTGTCCGATTTTTTCACTGGCTGGCAATCCTTTACCTTGACGGCGCGGAAATCGCTCTTGCAGAAGGTGTCAAAATCCACGGTCTCTCCGCTCTGGGGCTCGATCTCCAGAGGAGGCAGGGCAGCCTTGGCCTTTTCCTCCAGGATCTTGTTGATCTCTTCCATCTTCTTGGGGATGTCGATGCGGGCAAAGAGGATCTCGCCCTCACCCAGCTGATGTCCGGCCTCCAGACCGCCGAAGGCGCTCAGGCTGTCCCAATCGGGCAGCGCGATGTTGAGCTGCTTGCAGATGCGTTCGGCGGTGTCGGGCAGGAAGGGATGGAGCAGCGCCGCGGCAAAGCGGATGGTCTCCAGCAGATTGTACAGAACGGTGTCCAGACGGGCGTGGTTGCTCTCGTCCTTGGCCAGCGTCCACGGAGTGGTCTCGTCGATATACTTGTTGGCGCGGCGCAGCAGGGTGAAGATCTCGTCGATGGCGTCGGCCACGCGCAGCTCGTTCATCTTTGCAGCCACACGGGCGGGCGTTTTGAGGCACAGGTCGATGAGCTCGCTGTCAAACTCGCCGGGAACGCTGTGGTCGGACAGCACGCCGCCGCTGTATTTGTGGCTCATGGCCACGGTGCGGTTGACCAGGTTGCCCAGAATGTTGGCCAGATCGCTGTTCACCCGCTCCATCAGCAGCTCGTAGGTCAGCGTTCCGTCGCTGGCAAAGGGGATCTCGTGAAGGAGATAGTACCGCACGGCGTCCACACCGAAGAGATCCACCAGATCGTCGGCATAGATCACGTTGCCCTTGGATTTGCTCATCTTGCCGTCGCCCACCAGCAGCCACGGATGGCCAAAGACCTGTTTGGGCAGGGGCAGATCGAGCGCCATCAGCAGGATCGGCCAATAGATGGTGTGGAAGCGGAGAATGTCCTTGCCGATCAGATGGACGTCGGCCGGCCAATACTTCTTGTACTGCTCGCCGTGGTTGCCGTCGACCTCATAGCCGGGGAAGGTAATATAGTTGCTCAGCGCGTCGATCCACACATAGACCACATGCTTGGGGTCAAAGTCCACGGGAATGCCCCAGGTAAAGCTGGTGCGGGAAACGCACAGATCCTGCAGACCGGGCTTCAAAAAGTTGTTGACCATCTCGTTTTTCCGGGCCTCGGGCTGGATAAACTGGGGATGATCCTCGATGTACTTCATCAGACGGGGGGCATATTTGCTCATCTTGAAGAAGTATGCCTCTTCCTTGGCGGGATGCACCGGACGTCCGCAGTCGGGGCATTTGCCGTCCACCAGCTGGCTCTCCGTCCAGAAGCTTTCACACGGGGTGCAGTACATACCCTCGTACTCGCCCTTGTAAATATCGCCCTGCTCATAGAGCTTGCGGAATATCTTTTGAATCACTCTTTCGTGATAATC
>CADBTM010000117.1 GCA_902797555.1 Oscillospiraceae bacterium | reverse complement strand
GCCCGTCAAAGGGGAAA
Organism: Oscillospiraceae bacterium; assembly: GCA_902797555.1. Taxonomy (GTDB): domain Bacteria; phylum Bacillota; class Clostridia; order Oscillospirales; family Butyricicoccaceae; genus UBA4644. The sequence continues at coordinate 9,592 of CADBTM010000117.1, read as the reverse complement.
ACCGCGATGGAATCCCGCCGGAAGGTCTCAAAATCGGGGGCGTTTGCCCGCTTTGTCCGCAGGTTGTCCCAGCTCTCCCGCAGCCAGTCTTCCAGGTCGCGTTTTCCTCCGCAGAAGGGCTCCTTCAGACCCAGCTTTTCCGCCGTCTCGGTGAGCCAGCTCAGCTCGATGCGGCAGCCGAACAGGGGCTCAAGGGCTGCGTGATTGTACAGCACATAATCCTCCGCACCCCACGGCCCCACGATATTGTCGGTCTCAAAGAAGGATGGCGCGGGAAGGAGCAGATCGGCGATCCTTGCCCCCGGCGTCATAAACAGGTCGGTGAGGACGACGGCCTCCACCAGCCCCTCGGTCTGCAAAATGCGCAGCGTGTGGTTGGTATCGGAATGCTGGTTCATCAGCATCCCGCTGGCAAAGCTGAACAAATAGCGCACCGGCTGCTCCAGCCGTTCTCCGTTTCGCAGCCCGCGGGAAGCGTCCAGCGTTTCGGGGCATTCCACCGCCCTCCACCATTGGAAGGTGGGAATGGATGTCTTTACCGGATTGTCCGCCCCGTCCAGCCAGGGCTGGGCCCCGGCGGCGTGGGACCAGGTGATCAGCCCACCGCCCGGCTTTGCCAGATTGCCCGCCACGCAGGGCAGGGTGAGGATGCTCCGATAGGTCTGCTCACCGTTGAGCGTCCTCTGCGGGCCGAGACCGGGCAGGATGCAGGCGTATTTTGCGGTGGCATATTCCACCGCAAGGGCTTCCACGGTCTCCGCGGGGATGCCGGTGATGCGCTCCGCCCACTGAGGGGTTTTGGGAATGCCGTCCTTCACGCCGTCCAGATAGGCGCAATAGCTCTCTCCGGCGGGAACGCCCTCGGGAAGATGGGCTTCGTCAAACCCCACGCAATACCGATCCAAAAAGGCCTGATCGTGCAGACCCTTTTTCCAGATCACCCGGCACATGGCGTCGGCCAGCGCGGCGTCCGTCCCCGGGCGGATGGGGATCCATCGGTCGGCGGCGGCGAGGGCGGTGTCGCTTTGCCGGGGGTCGATGACGACGATCTTTACCCCCTGACGCCTGGCCTGCATGAGCACCCGCTTCTGCGCGCTTCCATAGTGATTTGTGACCAGATTGTTGCCCCACAGGAGGAGCAGCTGGGATCGCAGCATCTCCGATTCGTGATTGGCCACACGCAGTCTTCCGAATATGCGGGGGATCACGGGCAGGGCCGCGCCGATGCTGTAGGAGCTGTAATAGTTGAGATAGCCTCCGTCCAGCGCCAGCAGGCGGGTGATCATCCCGCTGCCCCGCATGACGCCCCGGTTGCCCGCTCCGCCCATCACATAGCGGGACGAGACTCCCTCCCGGTGAGAGACCTTTACGATGTCGGCCACCTTTTGGGCGGCTTCGTCCCAGGAGATGCGGCGGAAGCGCCCCTCCCCCCGCTTGCCCACCCGCTCCATGGGGTAGCGCAGGCGGCGGGAATTGAGAAAGGTCCCCCGATAGGCGGCGCCTCGGGGGCATCCGGCAAAGTGGAGGGGGGTGTTTTTGTCGGGGCGCATTTCCAGAACGCAGCCCTCCTGCACCCGGCTCATCATCTTGCACTTGCTGCCGCAGTCGTTAAAGCTGGCATGGCTTACCCAGCGGGGCGGCTCGACGGGAATGGGAGGCTGCCGCTTCCAGTCCCGGCTGTCCAGCCGGGCAAGCTGCTCCTCCGAAAGAGAAAGGGGGATTTTCCCGTCCAGAAGACAGGCCTCCGCCAGACGGAAGACGGCTTCCAGCTCGTCATTTTGGCAGGATCGCCGCGCCTCCTTTGCCATACAGCGGAAGGTATCCATGGCAAAGTCCTGAATAAACTCCTGTGCCGCCCGCTCTGCTTCCCCGTCGCCGTCCGCTGCGGCGCGGAACAGGTATTCCAGAAAGCGGAACTGTTCCCCCAGATAGTCGGGCGGATTGCCCTCCATGCGGACGGGGGCATAGCCGTACCGCTTGTAAAACAAAACGACCTCCAGCGTGATCTCGTTGAGCAGGATATCGGTGCCCGAAAGGCAGGCCGACGCCCAGACAGGGACGTATACCGACGCCCATGTGCCCCGGAACAGCATGTCGTACTGCTCCCGGGTGAGAGACGGCGCCGCCTCGGTGAGGGTGATCTCCTCCCGCCAGCGATCCAGATCTTCAAAAAAGCACCGCAGGAGGTGAAAGCCCGCGTATCGTTTTTCCAAAGCCGTCATTTGCCCGCCTCCCCGAGGATCTCTCTCCGCATGGCTTCCATGTTCGTCAGGTTTCCCAGAATGCATGCGCCCACCGGCCTTCCTTGGGAAAAGACCCGCTTTTCCACTGCCCAGACCTCCCGGTCGTGGATGGAAAAGCGCCGAAGGGCGGTTTCCCTTGTCTGAACAACATATTCCTTTTGGGGATCGCATCCCAGATCGCCCAAAGCAAACAGACTGCCGCCCTCGCCGTGGAGGATGAGAGAGGTGTCCAGCACCTTCAGACGCTCGTCGCCTCCGGCGGCATTGGCGCCCGCCACGCGGCCTTCGGCCAGCGCCTGTGTCCACAAGGCGGCGTTGACACCGTTCCATTCGGCGCAGTCTCCGCACGCCCACACGTCTTTTGCCGAGGTCTCCATCTTTTCGTTGACGGTGACTCCTCGGCCGCAGGCGATCCCCGCGCTCTGCGCCGGCGATAGATTCGCCCTCTGCCCGCAGGAGATCACGGCCAGACCGCAGGGAAAGCGCCTCCCGTCGGCCAGCTCCACCGCCTCCACCCGGTCCTCGCCCACAAGGGCGGAAACGGTGACGCCGGTGAAAATATCGATTCCGGGAAGGATGCTCCCGACTCTCCGGGAGGTGTCCTCATCCAGCAGGCGGGGCATCAATCGGGGCAGAGCCTCCAGCACGGTGACCCGCAGGCCGTATGCCTTGAGCACCAGCGCGGTCTCCAGTCCCACCACGCCTCCGCCGATTACCACGGCGACCTGGGCGCACAAAGCGGCTTTTTTGATTTCCCGCACGTCGTTTTCCGTGCGGACGGTGAAGACCCCTTGCTTTTCCACGCCGGGAAAGGGCGGCACAAAATTGCTGCCGCCCAGAGCGTAAATGCACTTTTCGTACCGGAAGATCCCGTCGTCGGTGAGGACGGTCTTGTCCTCCGGACAGAGGGCGCGGATCTCCGTCCCGCCCGTCAGCGTGATGTCCATCCTCTCCGGCCAGCCCGTGTCGTGCAGCTGCAGCTGGTCGGTGCGCAGCTGCCGCAGCGCCGCCTTGCTCAAAAGCGGCCGTTTGCAGGGCAGACCGTTTTCCCGGGAGAGGATGCGGATCGTCCCCGCCCTGTCCCGGGCGCGGATCTCCCCCGCGGCGCGAAAGCCGGCGGCACCGCCGCCCAGGATCAGATACCTGGAAAAAACTGTTTTCATCCGTTCTCCTCCTTCAGGCGTGTGGCAGGACGGGTGACGGCCGGATCGGGCAGGAAGGGCCGGCGCAGCTCGGCACCCGCGTCGTCGGGCAGAAGCGCAAAGCGCAGGCTTTCGGTGGGACAGGCCGCCACACAGGCGGGCGTCATGCCCTGCTGCCTCAGGTCGATGCAGGTGTCGCATTTTTGCGCCAGCCCGGTTTTCTGACTGAGGGAGATCTCCCCATAGGGGCACGCCCAAACGCAGCGCCCGCATCCGATGCAGATGCTGTCGTCGTGGAGGACGGCGCCGTCCTCCTCCTTTTTCATCGCTCCGGTGGGACAGACCGCCGCGCAGGCCGGGTTCTGGCAATGGTTGCAGCTGAGAGAAAAGGGCACCCGCCGCATCTCCCCTCCGGCAAAATATTCCCGCATCCCCGCCCGGCGGAAAAACGCTCCCACCGGCAGATGGTGCCTGTCCTTGCAGGCCATCTGGCAGGAGGCACAGCCGATACAGGTGGCGGGGTCATATAAAAATCGCAGATTCATGGGCTCCCCCTTTTGCAGATAGCGGGCGTAGTCCTCCGGCGTGTTCACGTTTTGCAGCGCCTCGTCGGAAACGCCCAGCCGCGTCAGCGGGACGACCCGGACGCGCATGGCCTCCAGCGCCGCGCGCATACGGTAGTTCCCCTCCTTCAGACAGCGCTCCAGACAGGCCGCAGCCCCCTTGCGGTACATGCCGCACAGCGGGTGCAGCCGTCCGTCGCCGGTCTCCAGCACAACGGCGTCGATCCCCTCGTCCATCTCCTCCCAAAGGGCGAACACAGCATCAAAGGGAAAATCGGGCACGTCGCAGGGAACGCACACCAGCGCCTCCGACCGACAGGCCGTCAGCGCGGCACGGAGACCGGCTATGGGGCCGCAGCCGGGGAATGCATCCTTCACGACGGGCACGCCATATCGGGCGTACCGCGGCTCGCCCGCCGCCAAAAGCACCTCCGGGCAGGCGCGCAGCCGGGAGAGCAGCCGTTCCAGAAATGTCTCTTCTCCGAAAAGGGGCAGCTCCGCCTTGTCTCTGCCCATACGGCTGCTTTTTCCGCCGCACAGGATGACGGCGCCGACAGGGTCAGCCATTGTTCTTTTCGGCTTCCTGCTTTTCCAGCCTGCGGTTGCGGAACCAGAGCAGCAGGTCGCCCGACACCATCAGAAAGTTGAGGATATACAGTGCCAGCACGATATCCATGCTGTGGGTCAGCTTGTGGATGATGCCGCAGACGTACCCCAGCAGGATCACTGCGGAAAACAGGGGGCTTTTGCCTCCCGTGCTGCGGCTGCGGAAGGACTTGATCAGCGAGATCGGCCACGCGACCCCAAAGCAAAGCAGCATTCCGGCTTCAAAAATACTCATGATCGTTTCCTCATTTCTTTGATATTATGCCTGACGGATCAGCTCACGCAGCAGGCAGGGGATATGCTCGTCCACGTCGGGCAGATAGACCCGTTCCAGCATCTGGTGGATGTTGCGGCTGGCGGGGCCGATCAGCTGGGTGGGCACATTGAGGTGTGCCAGCGCGGCAAAGTCGATGGCGTAGATCGTCCCGGGCACCGCCATGTTTTCCATGACGGCGGCGCAGGTGCGGGGGGAAAGACAGGCCATATAGCTCATGTCGGTCATGCCCTGGGTATAGGCGTGTTCCCGGAAGGTATAGCCCTTTTCCTCCAGCGCCTTTTTTGCCCGCTCCACCATGGGACGGATATCCCGGGAGAGATAGGCGGCGCTGACGGTGGGATAGAAGGGGGGAACAACGCCCACCACCACGGTGGGCGCAGGCAGATCGCCCAGCTCCATCAGATGATGGATATAGCGGATGCCCGCCTTTTGCATGGTGGCCTTTCCACTGCGGATCTCCTCCGCCATTTTGTTCTGCAGCTCACGATCTTTTTTCGCAAAGTCGGGGACGCCACGCAGCCGCTCCTTGAGCTCCACCAGAGAGAGCACGGTGGGAGAATACTCCGCCCGATACCCGGTGAAAAGCTGTCCCGCCGCCGTCATCCGGTCAAAGACGTCTTCGTATTTTTCCACCGCCCGCCTGCAGGCGTCATAGCACACCTGCTTCAGCCTTTCCAGCCGCTCCATGGGATCGTCGGCGGCGTAATAGGTCATGTTGAAGCCCACGGCGGAATATTCCGGGGTGGACACGTCATAGCTGGGCTTGAGGTCGGAAAAGATCTGGGTGGCGGGAGGCTGATTGCACATGCCCTGATCAAAGGAGAGAAAGTCGGTGTTGATCTCCATGCTGCGGATGATCTCCGCCAGAATGAGGGCGGAATTGAGGCCGTTCATCACATAGGCCGAATGTGCCAGCCTGCCCTTGACCACCGCCACGGGCAACAGCTTGCCGCTGGTGCCGTTGAGCAGCAGCAGCGGGTCGCCCTCCCCGCCGCCCCGCAGGGCGCACGATTCGGTCACGGCGGCATAGACGTATTCCAGACCGTACTTTTCCTGGAGCATCTGATACAGGCCGATGGCCTGACGTGCGCCGGCGGAGAGGTTTTCCTCGTCGCTGACGGCAGTGATCAGCAGGCACTTGTCCTTGGGCTCAAACTCCCGCAGCAGGTGCAGATTGATGGCGTCGCCCGCCTTCATATCTGCGGCGCCTCTGCCGAACATCCAGTTTTCGTCCTGCAGGTGCTCCAGCACCTCACCGGAAAAGCGTCCGCTTTCCAGCATCTTTTCCTTGAGCAGGTCGGGCTGGAGGGCGTAGGGCTCGAAAACGCCGTAGGGCGAGGTCTCCACCGCGTCGTAATGCCCCGAGAGGATGACGGTCCGGCGGCAGGGCGCCAGCTTGAGCCCCCACACCACCGGTCTGCCCAGAGGGTCGCCTCCGTCGTAGAGGCCGCACAGCTCGGGGTGCTCCTGAAAATAGGGATCCTCCCGGAGGATCTCATAAAGCTTTGCCGCCATGTCCCGCTCGGAGACCGTCCCCGAATCGCTTCGGACGGCCACCAGCTGACGAAGCGTGTCCTGGATTCTCTTTTCCATATGGTTCTCCTTTCGTCCAAAGGAATGTTTTTTGTGTGTTTCAAAAGAAAAAGGAAGCCCATCTGAGGCTTCCTTTGGTTTGATCCGTTTTATCTTTTATAAAATAAAATTCTTGTATGCATTTGGCGGGACAAGTCTGCTGGGGATCCGCCCGAGATAGTCCTGCGCGGCGGCCTGATCCGCCCGCACGACTTCGGTGTACAGGATGTGGAACAGCGCCATCACGGGCGCCATCGAATTGGTTCCCGTCATCGGATCGGTGCCCACCTTTACGGTCATGTTTTCGTTGGCCTCTTGCGCCAGAGGGCTGAGGGGTGAATCGGTAAAGGTGATCACATAGGATCCGTACTTTTTCATTTCCTGAATGCAGCGCAGCGTTCCGTTGGAATAGGGCTTTACCGAAACGCCGATGAGCACCGACTTTTCGGTGAGCTGTGCCGTCTCCCGATATCCGTCGTTGTTCTGACGGAAATAAAAAACGTTTGCCCGAATGCTGTCCAGCAGCAAAAACAGTTGATAGGAAACGGTGTGTTCCCCATAATATCCGAAAATAATGATCCGATCGGCCTCCAAAAGCCGCTTGGCGATCCCGCGGAGCTGATCGTAACGAATAAGACCGCTTTTCATTTCCTGCAGGATGGCGATCTCCTCATCCAGCATCTTGCACATCTCGTTTTGCTGCTGGGCATCCTTGGGCTGCGTCGCGATGCGCTCCAAAACGTCCTGCTTCATGTCCCGTTTCATCGCGCTGTAGCTCTCGTATCCCAAAGCATATGCAAGCCGGATCACGGAGGTGTCGCTGACGTTGGCCGTCTGGGCGATCTGCGTGGAGGTCTGCATGGCGGCGGTGTCCTCGTTTTCGTAGATATAGTCCGCCACTTTTTTCTGTGCGCCCGTCAGATCTCCGTATTTTTTCTTGATGCTTGCCAAAACAGACATAGTTTTCCTCCATGACTAATAGTATTCACCAAACCCATCTGGTTATCATTATACACCTTTAACGGCTTTTTTCAAGGTTCAATTCGACAAACAGAGAAAGTGGGCGAGCCGGGTTTTCCAGCCCGCCCACATCTGAGAGAGGGGAAAGAATGAAGTCGCTTAGCCGACGATATCGGTGTAGGAGAACTCGACCCAGCCGGCCAGACCGATGCTCTGCAGCGGGGCATAGGTCACGTAAGAGCCCTGGCCCTGATAGCTGATGTACTGGACGATGGGGACGATGGGCAGCTCCTCGGAGAGGATCTTCTGGATCTCATAGTAGTAGGGACGGCGCACGTCCTGATCGGTGGACAGCAGACCCTGGGCAAACAGCTCGTCCACCTTGGCGTTGGAATAGCTGCCGTAGTTGGTGGACTGCCCGGTGCCCACACGGCCGGAGAGGTCGGCCACGTCGGGTCCCTGGAAGCCGCCGGTGAGGGAGATCTGGAAGTTCTTTTCGGTGGAGACCTTCTGGGTCCACGCCTGAGATTCCATGCTGTTGACGATGATCTCGATGCCAGCCTCCTTGGCGTTGGCAGCGATCAGCTTTGCCACGTCGGGGTTGCTGTCGCCGGTGGAGCAGCACAGCTCCAGCCCGCGGATATAGTAGCCGTCGGCATCCTTGGTAAAGCCGGCATCCTCCAGCACCTTCTTGGCGCCTTCGATGTCAAACTCCGGGGCGAGGGCATTGGGGTTGCTGGCCCACTCGATGACGCTGGGATAGAAGTGGGTCTCGGGGGTGCGGATGCCGGTAAAGACCTTGGTGGAAACCTCTTCCCGGTTGACGCACTTGGCGATGGCCAGACGGACAGCGTACTGGGAAACCACCTCGTCGTTAAAGTTGAACAGCATGTAGGTGGGAGAGGGCAGAATGCTGGGGGTGAGGACAAAGTTGCTGTCGGTGAGCATGCCTGCCACCTCGGTGGTGGGAACGCCGGTCATAAAGTCGATCTCGCCGTTCTTCAGAGCCTGCAGCGCGGTGGTGGCGTCGGGGATGACCTGGAAGATCAGACGATCCAGCTTGACTTCGTTCTGGAAATAGTTCTCATTCTTGACCAGAGTGATGCTGACGCCGGGGATGGTGGAATCATACTTGAAGGGGCCGCAGCCGACGGGGGTGAGGCTGTAGGGGTTGTCGTCCCAATCCTGACCGTTGTCAAACAGATGCTGGGGCAGGATGAAGGTGGCGTAATAGCCCAGACGTCCCACAAGCATGGGGCCGTACTGATTCTTCATGTGGAAGACGACGGTCAGATCGTCGGGAGCTTCCACGCTTTCGATGTAGTTGTTGAAGCGGGGGTACATCAGACATGTGTCATGGGTGAGGATATAATCCATGGTGTACTTGACGTCGGCGGAGGTGACCTTCTCACCGTCGTGCCAATAGGCGTTGTCCACCAGATGGAAGGTGACCGACAGACCGTCGGCGCTGGTCTCCCACGAGCTGGCCAGGTCGGGGATGATCTGACGGCTGCCGTCCAGCTTGACCAGACGGCTGTAGATGTTGGATACCACGTTGTATGCCGAGTCGTTGGCGCCCTTGTCCGGCTGCAGCGTGGGGGGCTCGCCGGTCAGACGCACCACCAGCACCTTTTCCTCCGCGGGATCGGTGGTGGCGGGGGTAGCGGGCGTGGCGCTGGGCGTGCTGGGCGTTGTGCTGGGGGTGCTGGGTGTAGTGCTGGGAGTGGAGGTGCTGGGAGTGGGCGTTGCGGGAGTGGTGGTCGTGCTGCCGCAGGCGCTGGCGATGGCCATCAGCATGGCTGCGGCAAGAAGCACTGCAAACAGTTTTTTCATACTTCTCTTTGCCTCCTAAAATAATATTGATTTCTGATCCTTCTATATCATGCTTTCCAGCAGGATACGCGTTTTCCGTTTTCCAGAACGGTCTCGGGGGGATATTCCCGCAGACACTGTTCGGTGGCGTAGGGACATCTTCCGGCAAAGAAGCAGCCGGGGCCGGGATCGATGGGGGTGGGCGGCTCGCCCTCGATGCGGATGGGCGCGTGCTGATCCTCCGGATCGGCGGAAGCGCAGTTGGAGATGTGCGCCTGGGTGTAAGGATGCCGGGGATCCTGGATCACGTCGTCGGTCTTTCCGTATTCCACGATCCTGCCCAGGTACATCACGGCCACATTGTCCGAGATATACCGCGTCAGGGCGATATCGTGGCTGATGAACATGACGGCGGCG
>CADBTM010000116.1 GCA_902797555.1 Oscillospiraceae bacterium | reverse complement strand
GGGCATGGTCATGATATCGCCGGTGAGCGCCACCAAAAATCCTGCGCCGGCAGAGACCTTGATGTTGCGCACCGTCACCTGGAAGCCCTCGGGAGCGCCCAGCTTTGCGGGATCGTCGGAAAAGCTGTACTGGGTTTTTGCCACACAGACCGGCAGCTTGTCAAAGCCCAGCTCGGTGAGCTTTTTGATCTGCTTTTTCACGCCGGCGGCAAATACCACGTCGTCGCCGCCATAGATCTTTTGGACGATGGCGCGCAGCTTGTCCTCGATGGAGGCATCCAGCTCGTAGGAGAAGGTAAAGTCGCCCTTTTCTTCCTCGCACAGACGCACCACCTCGCGGGCCAGCGCTTCGCCGCCCTTGCCGCCTTCCGCCCACACGGTGGACAGAACGGTGTTGACGCCCAGCTCCCGGCACTTGCGGATGATAAAGTCGATCTCGGCATCGGTGTCGGTGGGGAAGCGGTTGACCGCCACCACGCAGGGCAGACGGTAGACGTTCTTGATGTTGGACACATGGCGCAGCAGGTTGGGGATGCCCTTTTCCAGCGCGGTCAAGTCTTCGTTCGCCAGCTCGGTCTTGGCCAGACCGCCGTGCATCTTGAGGGCGCGGACGGTGGCGACCACCACCACGGCGGAGGGGGTGAGGCCGGCCATGCGGCATTTGATGTCGAGGAACTTTTCCGCGCCCAGATCGGCACCGAAGCCGGCTTCGGTCACGGTGTAATCGCCCATCTTGAGGGCCATCCGGGTGGCCATCACGCTGTTGCAGCCGTGGGCGATATTGGCAAAGGGGCCGCCGTGGACAAAGGCAGGGGTGCCCTCCAGCGTCTGCACCAGATTGGGCTTGAGAGCATCCTTGAGCAGAGCGGCCATGGCGCCCTGCGCCTTGAGCTGACCGCAGGTCACGGGCTGATCGTGATAGTCATAGCCCACGATGATGCGGGCGAGGCGCTCCTTCAGGTCAGTGATCGAGCTGGACAGGCAGAGAACTGCCATGATTTCGGAAGCGACGGTGATGTCAAAGCCGTCCTCCCGCGGAGTGCCGTTGGCCTTGCCGCCCAGACCGTCCACGATAAAGCGCAGCTGGCGGTCGTTCATGTCCACGCAGCGCTTCCATGTGATGCGGCGCACGTCGATGCCCAGAGCGTTGCCCTGCTGGATGTGGTTGTCCAGCATGGCGGCCAGCAGGTTGTTGGCCGCGCCGATGGCGTGAAAGTCTCCGGTGAAGTGTAGGTTGATATCCTCCATAGGCACCACCTGTGCATAGCCGCCGCCTGCGGCGCCGCCCTTGACGCCGAACACAGGGCCGAGGGAGGGCTCGCGCAGCGCCACCGTCACGTCCTTGCCGATGCGGCGCAGACCGTCGGCCAGACCGATGGTGGTGGTGGTCTTGCCCTCGCCGGCGGGGGTGGGGGTGATGGCGGTGACAAGGATCAGCTTGCCGTCGGGACGGGTGCTCTCCTTGAGGAGGGAAAGATCGACCTTTGCCTTGTAGCGGCCGTACTGCTCCAGATATTTCTCCTCCACATGGGCGGTGGCGGCGATCTCCTGAATGGGCTTCATGGGACAGCTCTGGGCGATTTCAATATCGGACTTGTACTCCATTTGCGACACTCCTTTTTTATGAAAAATAATTAGAAATCGGGTAACAAAAAGGGCACACAGACCCGGAGGGGGAACGTGTGCCCAGACGGACGGCGAAGCTGCTCCTCTGTTCCACCGTGGTGCCCCACGAGATCCGTCAGTCACAGAGGATGCATTTGGTTCTGCTTGGATTGTACCATTGGAAAACGGGATTTGTCAAGCCTTCTTACAGGGAAAGTTGCGTCTCGCAGTAGGCGCAGCGGCACACGCCGTTCTTTTTGTGAAACAGGCGGGGGATGCGTCCGTCCTCGCTGGTGATGCACCGGGGATTGGGGCAGACGGCGCCCTCGATACGCACGGGCGTTTCAGCGTAAAGCGGGGCGGGGACGGGGTCCCGTTTTGCCTCGTCCAGCAGCTTGAGGATGAGCGCCATGCGGATAAACTTGCCGCACAGCACCTGCTTGAAATAGCAGGCGCGGGGATCGTCGTCCACCTCCACGGCGATCTCATTCACCCGGGGAAGGGGATGGAGAATGGCCAGATCGGGCTTGGCGCACGCCAGCTTGTCCAGTGTGAGGATATAGCTGTCCTTCAGCCGGTTGTACTGCTCCGGATCGGAAAAGCGCTCCCGCTGGATGCGGGTCATGTAGAGCACGTCCAGCTGGGGCATGGCGCCCTCCAGATCGGCGGTCTCCTCCCAGAGGATGCCCTTTTGCCGCAAAACGCCCTCCCGGAGATAGTCGGGGAGCGCCAGCTCCCGGGGAGAGATAAAGACCATCTTCACATTTTCATAGCGGGAGAGGGCGTTGAGCAGGGAATGGACGGTGCGGCCGTATTTCAGGTCGCCGCAAAAGCCCACCGTCATGTTGCCCAATCTGCCCTTTTCCCGGGAGATGGTCAGCAGATCGGTGAGGGTCTGGGTGGGGTGAAAATGTCCGCCGTCGCCCGCGTTGATGATGGGGACGGAGGAAGCCGCCGCCGCGGCAAAGGGCGCACCCTCGGCGGGGTGACGCATGGCGATGATGTCGGCATAGCAGCTCACCGTGCGGGCGGTGTCGGCAACGCTTTCTCCCTTGGACGCCGAGGAATTGGCGGCGGCCGAAAAGCCCAGCACGCTGCCGCCCAGCGAAAGCATGGCGCTCTCAAAGCTGAGACGGGTGCGGGTGGAGGGCTCGAAAAACAGGGTCGCCAGCTTTTTGTGGGCACATATGTCCTGATACTTTTCCGGATCTGCGATGATGTCGTTTGCCGTTGCGATCAGCCCGTCGATCTCCTCGGTCGACAGGTCGAGAATGTCCATCAGACTGCGCATGTCATTTCACCTCGTTTTTGCCGATCCAGCTTTCGTCGGCGGGATTGTTGCGGAAGGCGATCAGCCGCGCCACATCTGCAGGAGCGATATAGCCCTCGTCGGCGGCCACCTGGGCGATGACGTCAAAATTGGTGAGAGAGTGGTTTTCCACCTGCGCCTCGGCGAGACGGCTCAGCCCCTTCTGCATGCCGTAGGTGAAGATGCTCACCACGCCCAGCACCTGCGCTCCCGCTTCCCGCAGGGCGTCCACCACCTCGATGACGCTGCCGCCGGTGGAGATCAGATCCTCCACCACCACCACCTTTTGGCCGGGGAGCAGCTTGCCCTCGATGCGGTTTTGCCGGCCGTGATCCTTGGCGCCCGAGCGGACGTAGCCCATGGGCAGACCCATCATGTGTCCCACGATGGCGGCGTGGGCGATGCCGGCGGTGGAGGTGCCCATCAGCACCTCGGCGTCGGGATAATAGGTCTCCACCAGCGTTTTCAGCCCCGCTTCCACCTGATCCCGCACGGCGGGGGCGGTGAGGGTGAGACGGTTGTCACAGTAGACCGGGCTTTTGATGCCGCTTGCCCAGGTAAAGGGCTCCTCCGGGCGGAAACCCACCGCGCCGATGCTGAGCAGGGCCTTTGCGATTTTGCGTTCCATAGCATCCTCCTTATTCTCCCAAAAACTCCCGCAGGCAGCGCTCGTAGGCTGCGACGGGGTCGGGGCTTGCGGTGATGGGACGACCCACCACGATATAGTCCGAGCCCAGCTCCCGCGCCTGGGCGGGAGTGGTGACCCGTTTCTGATCTCCTTTTTCTCCCTCGGCAAAGCGGACGCCGGGGGTGACGGTGAGGAAGCCCTCTCCGCAGGCCTCGTGCACCTTGCCGGATTCCAGCGGGGAGCACACCACGCCGTCCAGCCCGGCGGTGCGGGCGTTTTGGGCGTAGTGGAGCACCACCTGATCGATGGGGGCGTGGATCATCAGCTCGTCCTCCATCCGCTGCTGATCGGTGGAAGTGAGCTGGGTGACGGCGATGAGCAGGGGGCGGGTGCCGTCGGGACGGGTGAGTCCGCGCAGGGCGGCCTCCATCATGGCGATGGTGCCCGATGCGTGCAGATTGCAGATGTCCACATCCAGGCGGGAGAGCACCGCCATGGCGCGTCCCACCGTGTTGGGAATGTCGTGGAGCTTGAGATCGAGGAAGATCCGATGGCCGCGCGCCTTGATCTCCCGGACGATCTGGGGACCCTCGGCATAGAACAGCTCCATGCCGATTTTTACAAAGGGCTTGCGCCCGGTGAACTTGTCCAAAAATGCCAGTGTCTCTTCCCGGGTGGGAAAGTCACAGGCCACGATCACGTCTCTTGCCATGCTTTTGTACCTCCGATCCAGCTTTCAAAGGATGAGATCCCGTACCGTTCCATGGCGGCGGGCAGCGCCGCCACGATGTCCCGGCAGATATAGGGGTTGACCAGATTTGAGGCGCCGATTTCTACCGCCGAGGCGCCAGCCAGCATCATCTCCAGAACGTCGTCGGCCGAGCTGACGCCGCCCATGCCCACCACGGGAATGCTGACGGCGTTCGCCACCTGCCACACCATCCGCAGCGCCACCGGGAAAACGGCGGGGCCGGAGAGTCCGCCTGTGCCGTTGCGCAGAATGGGACGGCGGGAGCGCAGGTCAAAACGCATGCCCATCAGGGTGTTGATCAGGCTGACGCCGTCGGCGCCCTCCGCTTCGCATGCGCGGGCGATCTCGGTGATGTCGGTGACGTTGGGGGAAAGCTTGAGGAGGATCGGCTTTTTCGTCACGGCGCGGACGGCGCGGGTGACGGCCGCCGCAGCGTGGGGGTCGGTGCCGAAGGCCATGCCGCCGTCGTGGACGTTGGGACAGCTGATGTTGACCTCCAGCCAGCCGATCTGGTCGCAGGCGTCAAACCGGCGGCACACCTCGGCATATTCCTCCACGGAAAAGCCGCTGACGTTTGCCATCACCGGCTTGTGAAAGACCTTTGCCAGCGCGGGGAGCTCTTCCGAAATCACCTTGTCCACCCCGGGATTTTGCAGACCCACCGAATTGAGCATGCCCGAGGCGCTCTCCGCGATGCGGGGTGTGGGATTGCCGTAGCGGGGATGCAGGGTGGTACCCTTAAAGGAAAAGGTGCCCAGCAGGTTGATATCGTACAGCTTTGCAAACTCCTGTCCATAGCCAAAGGTGCCGCTGGCGGGGATGATGGGATTGTCCAGCGGGATGCCGCACAGGGTCACGCCGGTGTTTACCATAAGATCTCCTCCTTTTCCAGCACGGGGCCGTCCTTGCAGATGCGCTTGTATCCGGTGACGGTTTTGCAGGTGCAGCCCATGCAGGCGCCGAAACCGCAGCCCATCCGCTCCTCAAAGCTGAACTGTCCGGAGACAGGACAGGCGGCATACACCGCCCGGAGCATCCGCTCGGGACCGCAGGTGTAAAGGTAAGTATATTTACAGACTTGCGCCATGCCGTCGGTGACGAGGCCGCGAACGCCCCGGCTCCCGTCGGCGGTGCACAGGATCACCGGCACGTCCAATTCGGCGAACCGGTCGGCCAGAAAGATCTCTTTTTCGGTGTTGAAGCCCAGAACAGCCGTGGGATGCTTGCCCTGTAAAGTCAATCTCCTTGCAAGGCCGTACAGCGGCGGGATGCCCACGCCGCCGCCCACCAGCAGGGGGAATTCCCCGGATTTTTCCGTATCGTAGCCGTTGCCCAGCCCGGTGAGGACGTCGATCTGCCTGCCTGCGGGATATTCCGTCAGGGCGGCGGTACCCTTGCCCAAAACCTTATAGATCAGGGTGAGGCCGCCCTCCTCCCAATCGCACACCGAGATGGGGCGGCGGAGGAAAAACCCGTCCAGCCGGAGATTGACAAACTGCCCGGGGGCGGTGATGGCGGAGGTGTCTCCCGCCAGGCGGAGGAGGTGGATCCCCTCCGCCAGCGGGCGGTTTTCCGCCACGGTAAAAACGGTTTGCAGCATATCCGCTCCTTACTCCGCGTCGATGGTGGACACGGGCAGGGTCATCTCTTCCAGCACGTCCAGCAGCACCCGGACGGTGTCCAGCGAGGTGAACAGGGAGACGTTGTTTTCCACCGACAGACGGCGGATCATAAAGCCGTCGTGGGCCTGCTCGGCAGAGTGAATGTCCCGGGTGTTGATCACATAGGCGATGTGTCCCTGACGGAGGGCATCGGGAATGTCGTCGCTGCCGGCGCCGATTTTTTTGCGGACGCGGGTGCGGATGCCGTTGGCCTTGAGGAAGCGGGCTGTGCCCTCGGTGGCCTCGATGTTAAAGCCCAGATCATAGAAGCGGCGCAGCAGGGGGAGCGCTTCCTCCTTGTCCGCATCGGAGATGGTGGCAAGCACGGTGCCGTAATTCTGCAGCGTCATGCCCGAGGCCTGCAGGGCCTTGTAAAGGGCGCGGTACAGCTTGCCGTCATAGCCGATGGCCTCGCCGGTGGACTTCATCTCGGGGGAAAGATAGGTGTCCAGACCCCGGATCTTTGCAAAGGAGAAGACCGGCACCTTGACGTACCAGCGTTTTTTCTCGTCGGGATAGATGGTAAAGATGCCCTGCTCCTTGAGGGACTTGCCCAAAATCACGTTGGTGGCGATGTCCGCCAGCGAATAGCCGGTGGCCTTGGAGAGGAAGGGCACCGTCCGGGAGGAGCGGGGATTGACCTCGATGACAAAGACGTTTTCGGCGCGATCCACGATAAACTGGATGTTGTAGATGCCCACGATGCCCAGTCCCAGGCCCAGCTTTTTGGTGTATTCCAGGATGACGCCCTTCACCTTGTCAGAGATGGAGAAGGGAGGATAAACGCTGATGGAATCGCCCGAGTGGACGCCGGTGCGCTCCACCAGCTCCATGATGCCGGGCACGAAGACGTTGACGCCGTCGCAGATGGCGTCGACCTCCACCTC
>CADBTM010000115.1 GCA_902797555.1 Oscillospiraceae bacterium | reverse complement strand
GGCCGCAGGCTGCACCTTGCGCGGCAGCCCGGAAAGCGGCGGTACATCCGCCGGCTCCAAATAGGGCTGGCAGGCGGCAAGGGCAGATACCGGCTTTTGCAGCGTCTTGTCAGTGAGGACCCAAAGGGCCTCGGCCTCAGCCAAAGCCTGCCCCGATTCATCCTTGAGGGCGAAGCGACGGGTGAGCAGGGAAAGCCTGCAGGAGACCGCTCTGGTTTCTACAGCGATCCGCTGCCCGATCACAGGCAGGGGCGCATTCAGCCGAAGACGCCAACGGGAGAGCAGCCAGGCCAGCCCCCGCCCCTCCAGGACCGAAAGACCCAAGCCGTTGTCCTCCCCATGAAGGGTGGCGCAGTCCTGAAAAAGATCCAGCAGGGCAGTCAGCGAGAGCCGGCCCTCCGGCGAAAGCTGACTGTAGCCCACCCGCGTCTGTATGGTGTACATAAGATTCCTCCCGATGAGAAAACGAAAAGCTTTTTCGATTGTTTTCATTCTGATTGTATCGCAGAAAGCCCCGCCGCGCAAGAGTGAGCGAGGCAAAAATACCTTAAAAATTATAAATCTCTCCGGCAGGGCAAAGGGGGCAGAACGGCCCCGCCTGCTCATTTTGATTTACAGCATCCGGAATGTATCAGAATGCAGCGAAGCGTCGTGCTCAAGGCTTTGCGGAAATGGCAAAGCCCCTTGAAACTACTGAAGTTTCCAGTAATTCCAAGGGGTTTTGCTTTGGCGGAGAAGGAGAGATTCGAACTCTCGAGACCCTTTTGAGGCCTACACGATTTCCAGTCGTGCGCGCTCGACCAACTACGCGACTTCTCCGTGTTGTGGTCCAACCATGGACGATATGAAATTGTGCCGCTGAAAAAATGGTGGGCCTTCAGGGACTTGAACCCGGGACCGTCCGGTTATGAGCCGGATGCTCTGACCAACTGAGCTAAAGGCCCTTTTTTGGCGCCTTATTTCTGACGGCTTTTCTATTATAGCGGAAACAGAATAAAAAAACAAGTCTTTTTTTCAATTTTTTTTGAAATATGGGATAATTTCCTTTCGTTGACAATAGGCTTGTTCCGGGGTATGATGAAAAGAGAGTACAGAAGGGCGGGGGTGCTGCGTATGAAACGGATCACGGCATGGGGGATGATTGTTTTGCTGATGATCGGGCTGTCCGGCTGCGGACAGCAGGAGCTTGCGGTGCAGCCGACGGTAGAGATGCCGCCGGTGGAGCCCGTCCGTCCGGCGGAGCAGCCCAGCGTGCAGGAGCAGCCTGCCGCGCCTGAAGCGCCGACCCTTACCGGACAGCGCAGCCGCCTCACCGGCGCGTGGCCGGAGATGAACGAGGCCGACTTTTGGATCGCCCTGGACGAGGGCGCGGAGGAGATCTGCATGACGGCGGAGCAGTGCCGCGCCTACAATCTGGCACAGATCGCCGCGCCCGGCACCGATCTGGTGGATCTGGACACCTTTGCCGACGGGGTAAAGGACGAGACCGTGCTCGATCTGCTGGATCGCTACGGCTCGCCCTCGGCCACCGCGTATACCGACGGGGGCAGTCTGCGCCCCTATATCGAGGACATTGAGGAAAATATGGCGCTGTCCCGGTTGAACACCGCCCAGTCGCTGGCCTTTGGCTTTACCGTGCGACCCACCGAGATGCGCGCCTATCCCTCGTCGCTGCCGGTCTATTCCGCGCCCGACCGGACGGAATACGATCTGGCCGCCGAGAGCCGCGCCCATGTGTGGACGCCCTTTGTGCGGCTCCACGTTTCAAACGACGGAGAATGGTATTTTGTCCGCATGCCCGATTATGCCGGATGGGTGGCCGCGGCCGATGCGGCGCTCTGTTCCCGCGCGGAGTGGACGGAATACCGCAGCCGGCTGGAGGCGGACTTTTTGCAGGTGACCGGCGTGCACATGATCCCCGACCAGCGCACCGATCTGCCGCAGACCGCCGGGCTGATTCTGGATATGTCCACCCATCTTCCCCTGGAGGAGCCTGCCGAAACCGACAACGCCACCGGGGACAACTGCCATATTGCCCTGCTGCCTCTGCGCGGGGAGGATGGGAGCCTGAACACGGTATCCATCCGCATCCCCACCCGGGAGGACGTGGCGGTGGGCTATCTGCCCTACACCGAAGCCAACGTGCTCCGCCAGGCCTTCAAGCTGCTGGGACGGCGCTATGGCTGGGGCGGCACCTTCGGCGGGTGGGATTGCTCCTCGCTGGTACAGGACGTGTACCGCACGGTGGGCATCCTGCTGCCCCGCAACAGCGCGGCGCAGGGGCGCTCGGTGGGCGCGATTTCGCTGGACGGCATGACGGAGGAGGAGAAAGTGGAACAGCTTCACAGCCTGCGTCCCGGCGCGCTTTTGGTGATGAAGGGACACCAGACCCTTTACCTCGGCGAAGCGGAAGGGGAGGGCTTTGTGCTCCACTCCACCCACGGCGTCTATGCCTATGACGGCAGCGGCGATTTTTACAACGCCAATTCGGTGGTGGTCACCTCGGTGCTGTCCTGCAAGGGGGACGGCAACCATATGGTGGTGGGATTTCACACGGCGGTTCCTGTAAAGCCGGAAGGTTGACAAAAAAGTTTGAAAAAACGGGCGATTCGATCAAATCTCCCGTTGACATTTGCCCCGAAAACCGATATAATGATAATCAGCATACTGTATTCTTATGCGCATTTTTCAGACCTGTCGGGAAGGGGGGATCCGGATGAAGCGCAAGAAAAAGCGGGTTGGCCTGCTGGCCAAGATCTTTATCGCCGCTTTCGCGGTGTATGCCGCCGTGACTTTGGTCAACTTGCAGATCCGGATCAACGCCACCGCCGCCGAGCAGGAGAGCCTGCAGCAGCGTCTGGATGCGCAAAAGCTGGTCAATGCCGAGCTGAGCGACGCCCTCAAGGACGGCGAAAATGAGGACTATATCGCCAAGATCGCTCGGGAGTCGCTGGGGTATGTGTTCCCGGGTGAGCAGGTGTTTGTGGACATTTCCAGCAAGTAGGAGGATCTTCCGGTTCTATGGATTTAGAGATCGGCGGCGTATATGAGGGAAAGGTGACCGGAATCACCAAGTTCGGTGCCTTTGTCAAGCTGCCAATGGGCAAAAGCGGAATGGTGCATATCTCCGAGGTGGCCAGCACCTATGTGGATGATATCAACAACTTTTTGAAGGTGGGGCAGGATGTCACCGTCAAGCTGGTCGCCATCGATCAGCAGGGGCGGATCAATCTGTCCATCAAAAAAGCACTCTCACAGGAGCAGGCGCCCGCGCCCCGTCCGACCCGCCCGGCGCCAAAGCCCGCCCCCGCGCCCCGCGCGGCAAAGCCCAGCGCAGGGGAGCTGCAGTTTGCCCAGGATCAGAGCACGCTGCCCAAAGGGGACGAATCCTTTGAAAACAAGCTCAAGGCTTTTTTACAGAGCAGCGAGAGCCGCATCTCCGACCTGAAATCTCAAAACGACAAGCGTTCGGGCGGCAGAAGAAGAAAATAAATCAAAGCAAAAACACGCCTCGAAGGCGTGTTTTTTTCATGCGATAAAAAAGTGGCGCCTCCCGCGGAGGCGCCGAGATCGGCACAAACCTGCTGAAATGCGCCGACGTGTGGGGATAAAGATATGAACGGTGCCGGACGGCAAAGCGTCCGTCTGAAGGGTGATCCGCCCTTCAGCATCCTTAGTATATCACAAACGGGGCGAATCATTTGTCGAACTGTGGGTGGAAGGAACTGGATCTTTTGACAATACGGGAAAAAACAAAGTGCAAAAAATTATGAAAAATTTACAAGAAGGGGTTTCCTTTTGCCCGATGATGTGTTAAAATAGTCTTACCAAAATAATGCCATCGGGCAAAAAGCAAAGGAGCGACACACATGAAGATCGAGGTTTATGGCAGAAAGATGACAGTGTCCGATACACTGGAGGCTTATGTCACCCGCAAGATGGAAAAGCTGGGCAAATATTTTGGCGACGAGCCTGCCGCGCAGGTGACCTTCTCCATCGAGAGAGGAATGCAGAACGTGGAAATCGCGTTTGAAGTCAACGGCATGTATTTCCGCGCGCAGGAGCGCACTTCCGATATGTATGCATCCATCGACGGCGCGGTGGCCTCCATCGACCGTCAGATCCAGAAGAACAAGACCAAGCTGTCCAAGCGTCTCCGTCAGGAGTCTTTCGCAAAATCCATGGCCAGTATGACCGACTATCACGACGAGGAGTTTGAGGTCGTCCGTGAGAAGAACGTGGAGGTCAAGCCCATGACCACCGAGGACGCGATCCTGCAGATGAATCTGCTGGGACACAACTTCTTCTTCTTCCTCAACAGCGACAAGGGCGACAAGGCCTGCGTCGTCTATCGCCGCAACGCCGGAGGCTATGGCCTGCTGGTCAGCGAGATCTGAGCTTTTGTTCCGCAAAAGCCGCCCGAAAGGGCGGCTTTTTTGACAAGCCGGCGTTTGGCATGCGAGCCGGTTTCTCCTGCTGCGGCATCGCCTTTTTTCGGCAGTTATGGCTTTTTGTATTTTTCTCTTGCATTCTGTTGCTGAAAACGGTAAAATATCGTCAGGGCGGGCGCGTTCCGCCCTTTTTTCTGCATACTTGCAGAGGCAATGGAGGCGCGTATGTTTCAATTTTCCGTGCCCTGTCTGATGGGCGTTGAAGGTCTGGTGGCTGACGAGCTGCGGTTTCAGGGCTTTCAGCAGGTGACAGCCGAAAACGGTCGGGTGCTCTTTTCGGGCGACGAGAGCGAGTGCGCCCGGGCAAATATCCTGCTTCGCTGCGGCGAACGGGTGCTTTTGCGTCTGGCCGATTTTTCCGCACGCACCTTTGACCAGCTGTTTGAGGGCGTCCGTCGGCTCCCGTGGGAGGAATACATCGGCGAAGGCGAGGCGTTTCCTGTAAAGGGATTTTCTTTACAATCCACGCTGCACAGCGTTCCCGACTGCCAAAGGATCATCAAAAAGGCGGTTGTGGAGCGGCTGAAGACCGTCTACCGCACCGACTGGCTGAAGGAGGACGGCGCAAAGCACCAGATCCAGTTTTCCCTCATGTCCGACCGGTGCGAGATCTATCTGGACACCACCGGCGCGCCTCTGTTCAAGCGAGGCTACAAGCTGGAGCAAAACGAAGCCTCCCTGCGTGAGACGCTGGCGGCATCCATCGTCAAGCTGGCGCGCTGGCGGGGAAGAGAGGATCTGATCGATCCCTTCTGCGGCAGCGGCACCATCGCCATCGAGGCGGCGCAGGCCGCCCTGCACATCGCTCCCGGTGCGCGGCGGGACTTTGACGCGGCCCATTGGAACGATGTCTTTGCCAAGGCCTTTGCCCTGCAAAAGGAGGCCGCCATCGCCGGAGAAAAACACGAAAAGCTGCCCCTGCTCGCCTCGGACAAGGATCCCAACTGCGTCCGGCTCACCCGGGAAAACGCTGCCCGCGCCGGCGTGGGCGACTGCATGGACTATGCCGTGCAGGATGCGCTGGATATCCCGTGGAAAACCCGCTCGGGCGTGATGATGGCCAACCCGCCCTACGGCGTGCGCATGCTGGATCAGCAGCAGGCCAAAGAGCTTTACACTGCCCTTGGGAAAAGCCTTCAGGGCAGCTCTGTGAAGAAATATATCATCTCCTCCGACGATCGGTTTGAGGAGGATTTCGGCCAGCGTGCGGACAAGCGCCGCAAGCTGTATAACGGCATGATCAAGTGCAATCTGTATATGTATTATAAGGGGTGAGCGGTTTCGTGGAAACGTTAAAGCACATCTTTATCATCAATCCTGCCGCCGGCAAGCGGGACAACACCAACACCGCCGCCGCGGGGATCAGCGCCGTGGCAAAGCGAATGGGGCTGGACTATGAGATCCTGACCACCGAGCGCCGCCACCATGCCGTCGAGCTGGTGCAGCAAAAGGCGCGGGAGTATGGGGAACGGCCGATCCGGTTTTATGCCTGCGGCGGCGACGGCACCCTCAACGAAGTGGCCGCAGGAGCGGCCGGGCAGGAGCATGTGTCCATCACCAACTATCCTATCGGCAGCGGAAACGACTTTATCAAGCTGTTCGGCGCCGACGGCGCAGCCTTTCTCGATCTGGAGCGGCTGATCGGCGGGCAGGATGTGGAGCTGGACTATATCCTTTCCGACTGCGGCATCTGTCTCAATATCTTCAGTGTGGGCGTGGACGCCCGCATCGCCGACGGCATGCAGAAGTATAAGCGCATCCCGGTGCTGGGCGGCACGGCGGCCTACAATATTTCCACGGTGGAAAATCTCATCAAGGGCCTGCACCAGCCCTACGGCGTGGAGATCGACGGAAAGAGCTATAACGGGGAATATACCCTTGTTTTGGCGGGCAACGGCCGGTTTTACGGCGGCGGAGCCAATCCCGTCCCCGAGGCCGATCCCACCGACGGTCTGCTGGACGTGCTGCTGGTGGATGAACTGAACCTTTTGAAGGCGGCAAAGGTCATCGGCGGCTATAAGGCGGGACGGCACCGCAGCTTCCCCCAATACATCACCTGTCTCCGGGCAAAGGAGCTGACCATCTATCATCAGAAGGGCAAGGACATGACCGTCAATCTGGACGGCGAGATCGTCCACACCGCCCGCACTACCCTCCGCGTGGCGGAGGACAAGCTGCATTTTACCGTCCCGCAGGGCGTCAGCCTTTTGCCGCCCCGGGTCGTGGAATAATCAGCAGGGAGGAAAGAGCATGTATACCATTTCACAGCTGTACGATCTGGAGCATACCCTCGCCGCGGACTATCTGCGGGGGTTCACCTACCCTTGGGAGGCGCTCAAGGGCATCAAGGACATGATTTTGGCGCTGGGCGAGACCCTCGACCCCGCGGAATATGATCAGCCTGCCCCTCAGGTGTGGGTGCATAAGACGGCAAAGGTCTTTCCCTCGGCCTATCTGGGTGCGCCCTGCATCATCGGACCCCGCACCGAGGTGCGGCACTGCGCCTTTATCCGCGGCTCGGCGCTGGTGGGCGCCGACTGCGTGGTGGGCAACTCGGTGGAGCTGAAAAACGTGATCCTCTTCGATCATGTGCAGACCCCCCATTACAACTATGTGGGCGATTCCATACTGGGCTATTACAGCCATATGGGCGCGGGGAGCATCACCTCCAACGTCAAGGCCGACAAAACCCTTGTGGTCGTCAAGGGCGGGGACGAGGCGGTGGAGACCGGACTGAAAAAGTTCGGCGCCATGCTGGGAGATCATGTGGAGGTGGGCTGCAACGCAGTCCTCAATCCCGGCACGGTCATCGGCCGGGGCAGCAACGTCTATCCCACCTCCTGTGTCCGGGGCGTTGTGCCGGAAAACAGCATCTTTAAGGTGACCGGCGAGATCGTCACAAAAAAATAAGGGTTTACCGTAAAAAAAGCCGCCCGGATGGGCGGCTTTTTCTTATGGAATTGTGCGGAGCTTACTGCTTGACCCAGGTGCCGTTTTCCAGCTTGAAGGTGGCTTCCTCCTCCAGCGCGGCGCCCGACAGGCTGGTGACGGTGGTGTGCACCGTGATGACGTCGCCATCGGCAAAGTAGACGTCGTCCACCAGAACGATGCGCAGCACGTTGTCCTCAGGGAGCTTGAAGGTGTAGGTGCGATCCTGCTCCTTGACAGCGCCGGAAGCGTCAAAGACCTCTACGTACTGGGTGGGAACGTTGGCGTCCTCCTCGCAGTCGAGGAAGTACTTGTTGTTGCCCTCATAGCCCACGCTCAGGTCGTCGGAGAAGGTGATCTCCACGGCATATTCGTTGTCCTCGGTAACGGCGCTCTCGGCCACAAAGTGCTCGGCGCCCATCTTGACCCATGCGCCGTCATTGAGCTGGAAGGCGACTTCCTTCTCCAGATTGACGCCGAACAGGCTGGTGATGGTGTCGTGCAGGACGATGGTGTCGCCCTCGGCAAAGTAGACGTCGTCTACCAGAACGATGCGCAGCACGTTGTCCTCGGGGAGCTTGAAGGTGTAGGTGCGATCCTGCTCCTTCACGTTGCCGTCTGCGTCAAAGACCTCCACATACTGGGTGGGAACGTTGGCGTCCTCCTCGCAGTCGAGGAAGTACTTGTTGCTGCCCTCATAGCCCACGCTCAGCAGGTCGGAGAAGGTGACCATCACGGCGTATTCATTCTCCTCGGTGACGGCGCTTTCGGCCACAAAGTGCTCGGCGGGGGTGGGCTCGGCGATGGGCTGAGCCTCCTGACCCTCCTTGAGCCACTGGCCGTCGGTGAGGGTAAAGGTGGTGTCGGCGGCCACATTTCCGCCGTTCTGGTTGGTGATGGTGGTTTTGACCACGATCACGTCACCCTCGGCAAAGTAGACGTCGTCCACCAGGACGATGCGCAGCACATTGGGCTGGGGCAGCTTGAAGGTGTAGGTGCGATCCTGCGCCTTTACGTTGCCGTCTGCGTCATAGACCTCCACATAGTCGGTGGGGATATTGGCGGCCTCTTCGCAATCGAGGAAATAGTTGTTGTTGCCTTCATAGCCCACGCTCAGCGCTTCGCTGAAGGTGATCTCCACGGCGTACTCGTTGCCCTCGGTCTTGGCGGACTGGGGCAGGAAGAGGGCAGCGCCGCCGCTCTCGGCGGTCCACACGCCGTCGTGGAGGGTGAAGATCATGTTCTCCTCGGCGTTTTCGCCGTACAGGCTGGTGATGGTGGTCTTGGTGATGATGGTGTCGCCCTCGGCAAAGTAGACGTCGTCCACCAGCACGATGCGCAGGGTGTCGTCATTGAGAATCTTGAAGGTGTAGGTGCGATCCTGCTCCTTCACGTTGCCCTCGGCATCATAGACCTCCACATAGTCGGTGGGAATGTTTTCCGCCTCTTCGCAGTCGAGGAAATACTTGTTGTTGCCCTCATAGCCCACAGAGATGGGGGCAGAGAACTTGATGTCCACGGCGTATTCGTTGCTCTCGGTCTCGGCGGACAGAGCGGCAAAGCCGCTGGCTTCGCTGGGATCAAAGCGGCTGGGACCGTAGGCGATGTCCACGATCAGATTGGCGACCGTGGTCTGCAGGAAGTCGTGGAAATAATCTTCGTCGGGGAAGGGCTGGCCGTTGGTATAGCAGACGGTGTCCGCGCCCTTTTCAAAGGTGACGGTAAAGCTGTTGGCCGTCAGATAGGGCATCAGCGAAACTTTGGCCACCTCGGCGGTAACGGAGGAGTCGGCGCTGTGGGCGAGAGAGAGGACGGTGGTGCCGGTCTCGTCGGTGCCGAAGACGTCCTTGGAGGCATAGGCCTCGCCGGTGGGATTGGTGATGGGAGACTTGTCGGCGGCGGGGATCACCTTGTCGGCGGCAAAGTCATACTGGTCGCCGGCGGTGAGGTAGTGCATCTTCAGGCCGGTCACGCCAAACTCGCCCACCGTTCCGGCGGGGTTCCATTTGGCGCCCGAGGCGTCCACGATGTAAACGCCGCTGGTTCCGAAGACAGTGCCCACCTTGGTGGCGCCGTCAATGCGGATGCCGGAGGTCTCGTCCATGGCGATGCCCAGTCCGGTGGGGTTGGTGTCACGCAGACCGGCGATCAGACGACCCACACGGCCGCGGGCGTCCACATGGGTGTCCAGCAGCACGTCTTTGCCCAGAATGGGCTCCACAAAGCCGATGCTGTCATAGATCATGTTGTTGCCTTCCTGCTTGGTGGCGTTGTCCGCGATATTCTCGGCGGTATAGGAGGTGATGTCCACCTTTTCCGCGCCGTTCCAATAGAAGGGGAAATACGAGCCGGAGGCGCCGTTGGTGAGCACGGTGCCCGACATGGCCGCCGCGCCGGCGCTGCTGCCGCCCAGCGTGCCGCCTGCGCGCAGCACATCCAGAATGGCGTCGGCCACCAGAGAATTGCTGCCGTCAGAGTTGGCCAGAGCCAGCCCGTAATAGGCCTGATCTCCGCCGGTGAAGAAGACGATATGGCAGGAGCGGATCAGATCGGCAAAGTATTTGGTGTTCTGCACCTGGGTATAGTTGTCGATGGCCAGGGGAATATAGACGGGCTCCATGCCGCGGGCTCGGAAGGTGTCGCCAAAGGAGGCATAGTCGCCGTCGGGCAGGAACATATCGTCATACATGGCCTGCTCCGAGCCCATGGTGGTCTCGATGACCGCCACGCGGGGCATAGACACGCCGGCTTCAACCGCACCCTGCTTGAGGGCGTCCACATAGCCGGGGGAGTAGCTGGACGATTCGGCAAAAATGGAGGTGGCGCCGCCGGCGGGGACGATGGCGCCGATGCTGTTGGCGCTGTACTGGGTCAAAGCGGCGGGACCATCCTTGGGGGTGATCATCCGGGGCGCTTTTTCCACCGAGATGCCCTCGGGATAGGTGTAGGCCACATAGACGTAGTAGAAGACGTCCTTTTCCGCGCCGGAGTAGGCGTGGCCGTCCAGACTGAGCAGAGAGGCGGGCAGATCGTGGAAGCCGTCGTTGCTCTGGATCTCGATGGCTTTGTTCTCACCCACCAGAGCCTTGAGGGCGTCTTCGCCCAAAGCCTGGATTCTTTCGGTGACCGGGGTCTGCCCCAGCTCGGAATAGAGCGCATAGGCGGTGCGGTTGGCAAAGTTGTTGAAGGCCACCGCATAGTCGGTGATGGCGTCACCGGCATTCACGTCCATGTTGACGAACACGCCGTACTCGTAGCGGGAGGGCGCTTCATCATAGAGCATCTTTTTTTCTGCCTGCTGCGGCTGTTGACCGCAGGCTGTCAGCGTACATAAAAGCGCCAACAGCAAAAGAATGGGAATGATTGCTTTTTTCATGGGAAACCTCCTTGAGAGTGATTTATCTTTTTGAAATAAAAAGAATCAATGGGTTTCTTCCGGCTGGATATAGGTCATCACCCAGGTATCGCCGGGCTGGAGATAGGAGCAGGGGAGGACGCTCATCACAAAGCCGTCCTTCGGTGCCGTCACGGCCTCGCCGTCCACATTGCCGATCACCTGACCGGCGCAAACGGTTTCTCCCTTGCTTACATCGGGGATCCACAGGCCGGGCTTTTGCGCCTCGACATCCAGCAGCGGTCCGTAGAAGCGGGGCGCGTCGCCCTCCGCCTTGCCGGAGACAAAGCCTCTTGTCCGCAGCATATCCAGCAGCGCCCGATAGCACAGCTCGCCCACGGGGACGTTGACCGCGCCGCCGCAGGTGCCGGAGGGCAGCTCGATGATGCAGGCCGCCTGATCCCGCTTGCGGGTGGATTCGGTAAAGAGCTGGCCGGGTGTGCCCTCCGAGTGGAGCGCCACCGGCATGGTGATCTGGCTTACCAGCTCCCGCACCTTTTCCGATTCGCTGTAGATCGACAGAATATAGGGCAGACCGTGCTGTCCGCAGCAGTGGAGATCCACCAGCAGATCGGCCTCGGCGGTCTCCTTCCAGATGGCGTCAGCCAGCCGGTCGGCAAAGGTGCCGTTGGGGTCGCCGGGGAAAATGCGGTTGAGATCCTTCCCGTCAAAGGGGTTGCGCCGCTGCATGCAGCGGGTGGCGGTGGGGTTGACCTGCGGAAGGATGGAGACCGTTCCGTGCACAGGCGGATTGTGGGTGAAATAGTCCACCAGCTTGCGGGCGACGTAGATGCCGGTCACCTCGTTGCCGTGGATGCCGCCGGTGAAAAAGATATGGGGAGAGCCGCTCCCGAAGGTATAGCGCTCCAGCGTCATTTCGACGCCGTGTTCCTGGATGGCAATGGTTTTCATACGCAATTGACCTCCTTGCAGGAATGTGTTATGATACAGACGAAAGGGCGGTGAGCCGATGAACGAAAAGAAAAACAGCCTGCTTGCTCCCATCGGGAAAAAGTATCTGTGGCATGTGGCCTTTGGCGCGGCCGTATGGCTGGCGGTTCGCCTGCTCTCGCCCTCCGGGAGCGTGTATGCCGGATGGACGGCGGGGCTGATGGGTGCCTGCTATCTGCTGGCCGGATGGATCAGCTGGATGAAATGCCGCGGCACCGACCTGAGCGCCCTCCTGCGGCGCAAGCGTCCGCCGGAGGTGCCCTACTATCTGCGGGGCGCCGACAAATCCGTTCGTCCCCGCCTCAGCCTGAACGGCACCCGTCACACCTTTGACGACGATCTGACCGAGACCGCCGATCCGGTGGGGGAGGCCTTTTCCAAGGAAACCGTGTGGAAGATCCGCGCCGCCGCTTGGGCGGCAGTGGGAATCACGCTGCTTGTTCTTTCCGCTTTTTGATGCAAAACAGGATACCGCGTCCGAAGGGAAGCCTTCGGACGCTTTTTTGTTGCGTTACAACTGGATCTTTTTGGAGCGGACGCACAGACCCAGATTGGCAAACGAGGTGTGAACACCCCGATAGCCGCAGGTGTCGGGACGGCGCGCATATTCCACCACGGTGACGGCAGTCTCTCCGTGCAGATCGCTCACCTCTGCGCCGCAGATGCAGGGCAGACCGTCGGCGTTTGCGGGAAGGACGCCCTCCTTTGCCTGCAAAAGCTGACGATCGATCATATCGTCAAACAGCGGGCTGTGGATCACGCCGCCCGAAACATAGTCGGGGAAAAAGTCCCGGTCCCGCTGGGGCGAGGGCTGGGCCAGCGTGGCCTGCAGGGTGCGGCAGTCAAAGCTGTCTCCCTTGTGAATGGCGTGGAGCACCACGCCGCGATAGTTGCCTGCGTCCTCCCGGACGGCGGAGCGGCAGTCGGCCACATACACGCCCGCGCTGCCCAAAACGGTAAAGGCGCCCTCGTGATAGACCAGCGCCGTATCCTCCGAAACGGCATAGCCCACGCGGAAGTTTTCGGTGTTGCGCATGCAGGCCTCGATGAGGCGCAGCAGGCGGGGACGCTTATTGAAGTGCTGATCCACGATGCCCTCGGGGAAAAAGCCCAGACCGCGGGCGAGGATCATGGGATCGCAGGGGTCATCCTTTTCGCACTGGGCATCGTAATCGGCATATTCCCAGATCACCGGATGGGTGAGGATGCCACGGTTGTTGCCGCTGCCGATCATCACACGGCTCATGATGGCCGCGCCGGCGCTGGAGCCGCCGATGACGCCGCCGTTTTCATAGATCTGGCGGAGGCGGGTCAGAAGGGCGGTATCGCTGCCGTCGGCACGCAGCAGACACTGATGGGTGAAATACTGGTCGCCGCCGGTAAACCATACGCCGGTGACCCCGTCGAGACTGTCGCACAGCCCCTCCGCGTCGCCGGTCATGGCGTTATAGCCCCGCTCGTCCAGCACATGCTGTGCATAGATGGGCACCAGAGAGACCTGTTCTTCCTTCAGCCCCAGCGCCACCAGATCGGCGCGATAGCTGCGGAACAGGTCGTCGGGCTCTTCACCGGAGGCGGTGACGATAAAGGCGATCTTTGCCCGGGAAAGGCCGCCGGCCTTTTCGATCAATGCGGAAAAAACCTCGTTCTGGGAGGCGTTCAGGCCGCCGCCCACGATCAACAGTGTGCCGCTCATAGGAAAAATCTCCTTTTCTTATCAGATTCTTGTAAAGGGAAGCCACATCTCCAGATCGGAGGTCATGACCTCCAGACCGTCTTTTGCGGGACGCAGACGCATCCAGTCGGGAACGTCGTCCTCCTCACAGGCCAGCGCCGTACCGTCGGGCTGGAGGGTGACGGGTGCGTGGAAAATGCCATAGTCCAGCCAGGCCTTGCCCTCCCGCATTTCCACGGTAAAGTCGTCGTAGGCCGGGTGGAAGAATCTGCCGCAAAACTGCGCCTGATGGGTCGCGTCCAGCGGCGCGCCGGAATGGGCCTGCTCCAGCGTCCGGCTGGTGCCAGCCATGGAGACCTGCCATTTGGCGATCTCGGGATCGACGGGACGGACGTCCGCGCCGCACAGCTCGTCCAGCAGCACCTCCCGCAAAATGGCGGCGCTCCAGGTGGAGCTGGTGTTCAGCAGAATGACAAAGCCCTTGTTCTCCTCGGGGAAAAACGCCACGTGGGAATTAAAGCCCTGAATGGAGCCCCCGTGGGAGATCAGTCTGCGTCCGCGGAAGGCGGAGGTGCGCCAGCCCAGGGCATACCCGCAGAACAGCTCGGGGGCTTCGCCGTCGTCGGTGGGGACGTTGGCCTCGGTCAGCTGACGGAAGGCGCTCTCCGAACACAGGGGCGCGCCCGACGAAAGCAGACAGCGGAGCCACTCGATCATGCCCGGCAGATTGGTGCGCACCCCTCCGCAGGGGCCGGCAACGTGGTTGTCGGCATAGGCGCAGCGGTAGGCGCCGCCCTTGCCGTCGCAGCGATAGGGAAGGGCGCAGTCCAGACCGGAAAAATCGCAGTCCCGTCCGCGAAAACGCATCTCCATGCCCAAGGGCCGGGCGATCTCCCGGAGGATGAGCTCCCGCCAGGGGGCGCCCAGTGCGCGCTCCATGGCGTGCCCCAGAACGATAAAGCCCTGGTTGTTGTAGCGATAGCTCTCCCGGAAGCCCCGATCCATCTCCATGTACCGGGTGCGCAGCGCCATATCCTCGATGGAGGTATAGACCCGCGCCCGCATAAACTCGTGCCGCGCCAGCCCGGTGCGGTGACAGCCAAAGTCCCGCCCGGTGACGTGCGCGCCCGCGTAGGGGTCGGTCATGTCAAACTCGGGGATATAGCGCTTGAGGGGCGCGTCCCAATCAAACAGACCGCGGTCGCAGGCGATGGCGCCCAGCATGGCGGTAAAGGCCTTGCTGTTGGAGGCAATGTCAAAGAAGGATTGCTCGGTAACGGGGCGCTTGTTTTCCCGATCCGCCCAGCCAAAGCAGGCGGTTCGGAGGTTGTCTCCGTCCACAACGGCGATAGCGCCGCCCACCAGACCGGTGGCCTTTTGCAGGGCAGAGACGGCCTGTACCTCAGCGGCGGTCAAGCCGCGGCTTCGTTCCATGGCTCACTCCCCCAGCGTGGCGCGATACTGCGCCAGCTCGGCCTGGTTCGCCCAGATAAAGTGCCCGGGACGGATCTCCGCCCAGGTGGGCTTGTCGGTTTCATAATCGTGCATGGAGGGATCGTAGACGACCACCTTCTTGTCCCGCTCGATGTCGGGATCGGGCACGGGAGCCGCCTGCAGAAGGGCGTGGGTGTAGGGGTGAAGCGGATGGGCAAAGAGCTCCTCCGCCTCGGCCAGCTCCAGCATCTGCCCCTTGTACATGACGGCGATGCGGTCAGAGATAAACCGCACCACGCTCAGGTCGTGGGCGATGAACAGGTAGGTAAAGCCCTTTTCCCGCTTGAGCTGGTTGAGCAGGTTGATGACCTGCGCCCGGATGGAGACGTCCAGCGCGGAGATCGGCTCGTCAGCCACGATAAACTCCGGCTCGATGACCAGAGCGCGGGCGATGCCGATGCGCTGCCGCTGGCCGCCGGAAAACTCGTGGGGGAAGCGGGTGACGTATTCGGGAAGCAGACCCACGCTGCGCATGGCCTGCGCCACCTTGTTCTGGCGCTCCTTGTCGTTTTTGAACAGATGGAAGTTGTAAAGACCCTCCGAGATGATGTATTCCACCTTGGCGCGCTCGTTGAGGGAGGCCATGGGATCCTGAAAGATCATCTGAACGCTCTTGCGGAAGGCGGCCATTTCGTGCTTGGGCAGCTTGCCGATGATGGATTTGCCTTTATACAGAATATCGCCCTCGCTGCTGTGACAGATCTTGAGGATGGCCTTGCCGATGGTGGTTTTGCCCGAGCCGGACTCGCCCACAAGAGAAAGGGTCTCGCCCCGATGAATATCAAAGGTGACGTTTTTGACGGCGCTGAACTGGCCGCGTCCCAGCTTGAAATTGACGGTAAGGTTTTTCACCTGCACCAGCTTTTCCGCCGCGCTGAAGTCGATGGGGGGAACGGGCTTAAGCTCCTGCTCCACCTCTTTGTTGGCCAGATGCTGACGGTATTCCGCCGCCTGCGGGCTGAGCAGCCACGTCTTTGCATAGTGGGTGTCGGTGACCCGGAAGAAGGGCGGCTCGTACATGTGGTCGATCTTCATGGCTTCGGGATTGCGGGGCGCAAAGGCGTCGCCCTGAATCTCTTTATACAGATTGGGGGGCGAGCCCTGAATGGAGTGGAGGTCGTGACCGCGCACGCCCAGCTGGGGCAGAGACTTGAGCAGTGCCTTGGTGTAGGGGTGCTGGGGATCCTTGAAGATCTCGTTTGCCAGACCGTATTCCACAATCTGACCGGCATACATCACCGCCACCCGGTCGGCCACGTTGGCCACCACGCCCAGGTCGTGGGTGATGTAGATGACGGACATATCCAGCTCCTCCTGGAGCTTTTTCACCAGAGCGAGGATCTGCGCCTGCACCGTCACGTCCAGCGCGGTGGTGGGCTCGTCGCAGATCAGGATCTGGGGACGGCAGGCGATGGCGGTGGCGATGACCACGCGCTGACGCATACCGCCGGAAAACTGGTGGGGATACTGCTTGTAGCGCAGCTCCGGATCGGGGATGCCCACCTGACGCAGCAGCTCGATGGCCTGCTGCTTGGCCTCCTCCTTGCCGGTGCCGAAATGCCATGTGATGACCTCGCGGATCTGCTCGCCCACGGTTTTCACCGGGTTGAGGGAGGTCATGGGATCCTGAAAGACCATGGCGATCTTTTTGCCGCGGACGGTGAGCCATTCCTTTTCGGTTTTGTACTTGGAAAAGTCCACGCCGTCCATGATCATGGAGCCGCTTTCCACCCAGCCGTTTTTGTCCAGCATGCCGATAAAGGACTTGGTAAACACGCTCTTGCCCGAGCCGGACTCGCCCACGATGGCCAGCGTCTCCCCGTGATACAGGTCGATGGATGCGCCGCGGATGGCGGTGAGCACCTTGCCCCGCAGATTGAATTTGACGACGATATCCTTCGCCTCAAAGATTTTCTCTTGCATCATTCCGCCTCCTCTTACAGATGGTTTTTCGGGTCGGACGCATCGGCAAACTTATTGCCGATGATATAGAAGGAAACGGTGATAAAGCACAGGATCAGGGTGGGGAAGATCATCTGGAAGGGGTAGACCAGAAATGCGCTTCGCCCTTGGTTGACCAGATTGCCCAGCGTGCACAGGTCGGCGGGCAGACCTACGCCGATATAGCTGAGGAAGACCTCGGAGCCGATGGAGTAGGGGATGGTCAGCGCGGCGTCCATGATGATCAGACTCACCAGATGGGGGATGACGTTGCGCCCGATGATCCGGTGGGTGGGCGTTTTCAGACAGATGGAGGCAATGTTGTAGTCCACCTCGCGCAGGGCGAGGATGCGGCTGCGGAACCATCTTGCCTCACTGATCCAGCCGGTGGCCACCAGCGCGATGATGATGGTGACGATACTGGGCTTCATGATATAGGCGATGAGCACCAGATAGATGGTGCTGGGCACGTTGGTCAGCGTATTGTAGATGGCGAACATCACCGTGTCCAGCTTGCGGTAAAAGCCCCACAGCGCGCCGATGATGACGCCCAGGCCCACCTCAAACACGGCCACAGCCACGCTGAGCAGCAGGGAGGTGCGGGTGCCGAACCAGACGCGCGCCCAGATGTCCCGTCCCACGCCGTCGGTGCCGAAGGGATGCTCGGCGGAGGGCTTGAGGTTCCAGTCCCGGGCAGAGAGGGAAACGGTGTAGGGATCCCGGTCGGTGATCATGGGATAGATGACGGTGTAGGCCACCATGATGAGCACCAGCGCCACCACGATCTTGACCGCTGTGCTCTTAAAGAAGGTGTGGATCGTGCTGCGCCAGTAGGAATAGTTGGAAAAACCGGTGTCCTCCAGCTGCTCCTCGTGGAATTCCGCCTGTGTAAACAGCTCCTGAGGCAGCGTCTCCGGAATGATATTCTTGTTTTCTTCCATGTTGCTCCCTCCTTAGTTGTTGCTGTCCACGAGCTTGATGCGGGGATCCACGAAGGATACCACGATATCGCCCAAAAACACGCCCAGAACCGACAGCGCGCCGTACATCAGCACCAGCACCTGCACCATGGGGTTGTCCATGGCCTTGATGGATTTGATGAGCAGACCGCCGGTGCCGGGGATGGAGTACATACTCTCGATGACCAGCGAGCCGGACAGCATCAGCAAAAAGTCAGAGGGGATGTTGATGGCGATGGGGACGATGGCGTTGCGGAACACGTGCCGCCACATGATGTAATTCTGCGGCAGGCCCTTGACGCGGGCAAACTTGATATAGTCCTTGTTTTCCTCATCCACGATGTACCGGCGGAGCCACACGCCGTAACCGGCGATGGAGCCGATGGACATGGAGATGATGGGCAGGATCCACGAAATGGGCTGTTCGATATAAAACAGCATGGGCAGACCCAGCCACTTGGAGAAGAACACCTGAATGAAGAAGTGGATGATGATGGACGGCACGGCGCGGATGATGATGACGTATACCGTGCCCAGCTTGTCGGCCAGACCACCCTTGCTGCGCGCCATGG
>CADBTM010000114.1 GCA_902797555.1 Oscillospiraceae bacterium | reverse complement strand
GCTGATTGCAGAGCACCGTTTTTGGGGCAAGAAGATCGAAACACTCCCCATCCTTCGCCATGTATATGCCTTGTTTTTCGTCAATCTGGGCTGGGTGCTCTTCCGTGCGGACAGCGCCGGGTATGCTCTGTCCTTTGCCCGGGCGATGTTCGGCGGCGCACCGCTGACCGACGGGCGGACAATCTATTATCTTATCGAATATGGCCGCGTTCTGCTGCTGGCCGTTGTCGCCTGTCTCCCGTGGAAGCTGTGGCTGCAAGCCTATCTGCTTAGGCGGGAGGATCGTCCGGGAGCAAGGCTGCTGCTTGTGTGGGTGCCGAGGGTGTTTGCGCTCATCCTGTTGGGGGTATGCTATATGAACCTGCTCACCTCCAGCTTTAACCCCTTTATCTATTTCCGGTTTTAGGGGGTGCGATTATGAAAAAAGCTGCAAATCTCTTGTTTACTCTTTGCTTTGCCGCCTTTCTCGCCGGGGTTCTCGCCGTTACGTGGGGCCATGTGGGCAAGGTGGACTTCTCTGAATTTGAAAACAGGCGCCTGGAAAAGGAGCCGGAATATACTGCTGAGAGCTTTTCCGACGGAAGCTATCTCAACGGATGGGAGCGCTATTTCCTCGACCGTGCCGCCGGACGGGACCGGCTGATCAAATGGAATACGCTGCTTCACATGGATGTGCTCCACAATCCCGTGGTCAATCGGGTCGTGGTGACAAAAACAAATCTTCTCCCCTTTTATTCCTATGGCGTGTGGGACGAGGTGGACATCAAAGCGGACGTCCGGCAGACAGCCGACCGTTTGGATGAGCTGAAGCAGCATGTGGAGGATCTGGGCGGAACGCTGGTTTATGTTGGTGTTCCCGCGCAGGCGGACTATTTTGCAGACCGGTACCCCGCATATCTGGAGCATGGACAGGCGTATTTCCCCACGGTGGATCTCCTGTGGGCAGAGGCACTGAAAGAGCGGAACATCCCCTATGTGGATATGCCCGCCGTTTTCCGGGCGGAGGGCAATCCGGACAGGTATTACAGCATCACCGATCACCACTATTCTATCTATGGCGCGTTGAAAACCTATCAGGAGCTCATGGCGCGCGTCAACGAACTGACAGGATATGATCTGAACATCCTGCAGGAGGAGGATCTGGTGTTCCTCACCCTGCCAAATCCCATGCTGGGTTCCCGCAACCGGATGCTGTACGGCCTGTACAAAACAGAGGAAAAAATGATCTACGCGCTTCCCAAAGCGCTGATCCCCTTTACCCGCACAGATAATGGAAAAGAAGTTGCCGACAGCGTCGTTACCCTGCCCGCCACGCCGAAGGATCCCGTTGGGTATACGATCTTTTTTGGCGGCGACGTGGGCGAAACCATTCTGCAAACCGACCGGAAGGAGCTCCCCAACGCCCTCATTGTGGGAGATTCCTATACCAACGCGGTGGAATCTCTGCTGTATACCTCCTTTAACGAGACCCGATCGATCGACCTTCGGCATTATACCAAGCAGAGCCTGTGGGACTATATCGAAGACTATCAGCCGCAGGTTGTCGTGATTCTGCGGGACACAAGCACGATCATTGTGGACAGCCCGAACGGCACTTACCGATAAAAAGGATGTGAGCATTGTGACAAAAAAGCAGCGGGAACAATACAGACAGCGTCTGGCCTCGGTGGTAGAGATCGGCGCTTCGGATGATCTGCTCAGCCGGGGATATGACTTTTATATCACATTCGTCATCCTGATCAATCTGACGGTGGCGGTGCTCAGCACCTTTGACGAGATCAATCTCACCCACGGAGCGCTGTTGGATGGGATCGAGGCAGTAACGGTATTCCTGTTTTTGGTGGACTATGTCCTGCGTCTGATCTCCGCCAAATACCTGTATAAAAAGCCCAACGAGCTGCGCTCGATTCTGGCCTATGTGTTTTCCTTTTCTGGGATCATCGACCTGCTCAGCTTTCTCCCCTACTATTTGCCGGTCTTTTTCCCCGCCGGGGCCATCGCCTTCCGCATCTTCCGGGTGATCCGCATTTTCCGACTGTTCCGCATCAATGCCTATTATGATTCCCTCAATGCCATCACCGACGTGCTTTCCAAGAAAAAGCAGCAGCTTCTTTCCTCGGTGTTCATCATCCTCATCCTAATGCTGGCCTCCAGTCTGTGCATGTATAGTGTGGAGCACGAGGCGCAGCCGGAGGTCTTTAAAAACGCCTTTTCCGGAATCTGGTGGTCGGTGTCCACCCTGCTGACGGTGGGCTATGGCGACATCTATCCCATCACCACACTGGGCAAGCTGCTGAGTATCATCATCACCTTTTTGGGTGTGGGCATGGTGGCCATTCCCACAGGTATCATTTCCGCCGGATTTGTGGAGCAGTATTCCACCGTGCAAAAAAGCGATCGCCTGTCCCGGGAAAGTGACGTGGAGTTCATCAAGTTCCGTCTCCGTGCCCATGATGATTGGCTGGGTAAATCGGTGTCCGAGCTGGCTCTTCCCCAAGGACTGATCGTCACCGCCATCCACCGGAGCTATGATGTGCTGGTGCCCAAGGGGGATACTGTGCTGGAGATCAACGACGTGGTCATCCTTGGCGCGGAGCCGCTTCTCGGCGACGCCCATATCACCCTGAAGGAGATCACGCTTCTGGAAGAAAACCCGTGGAACGGAAAATATATCCGGGATCTGGATATCTCCCGTCAATCGGTCATCGTCATCGTCAAGCGCAAGGGCAAGGTGCTCATTCCCAAAGGAAGCACCCGGCTGATGGAGGGGGATCACCTGCTGATCCACACAAAGCAACCGCTGAGCGGAAGCACGGAAATCGAGATCTGACAGGAAACATCAACCGGCCGCCAAGCTTTGGCGGCCGGTTCTTTTTATCACGAAAGCAGCGGATCGCATAGAATGGGACGAAATCGCTTT
Organism: Oscillospiraceae bacterium; assembly: GCA_902797555.1. Lineage (GTDB taxonomy): Bacteria > Bacillota > Clostridia > Oscillospirales > Butyricicoccaceae > UBA4644. Next base: position 3,832 of record CADBTM010000114.1, on the reverse strand, counting down.
GAAGAGGAGTGATATGTATGAATCGACCTGTCAATCGGACGCGCCAAGTGCAGCAGCGCTCCTGCGTGCGCACCGCGTCCGGATATCAGGCGCCGGTTTCCGTGACGGAAACCCAGCAGGAGCTTCGCCCGCTTGTGCTTGCCATGGCCTATGTGCCTATTCAGAGTTGGGGCGAGACCTACTGCCTTTGCCGCGCCCTCGATCGGGGTACCCTGTTTCCTGCCCTTGATCTGCCCTTTGGTGAGGTGATGAACGGATGAACAGCAGAAAAGAGGCAATGCGGGACGTGATGGAGACCGGATTTGCCGTGGTGGAGCTGACCGAATATCTGGACACGCACCCCACCTGCGCAAACGGTCTGAGCCGCTATCAGCAGGCAAAACAGGCCTATCGTGAAGCAAAGGACGCATATACCGCCGCATATGGGCCGCTGTGTGCCGACGACGTGGCAGCCGGAAACACCTGGCTGTGGACGTCCGAGCCGTGGCCTTGGGAAATGGAGGGCTGACCCATGTGGAACTATGAACGCAGACTGCAATACCCGGTGCACATCCATACGCCGGACGCCAGAGCGGCAAAGGTCATCATTTCCCAGTTGGGCGGACCCGACGGAGAATTGGCCGCCTCCATGCGCTATCTCAACCAGCGCTTTGCCATGCCTTATCGCAATGTAGCGGGGGTTTTGACCGATATCGGTACGGAAGAATTATAACATGGCAATTATCAATTATCATCAACGCACAAGGCACCGGATTTCTCCGGTGCCTTGCCGTTTTATGCCGATTTATGCCTGTTTTTGCCGAATCGTACTTGACTAAATCGATTAGTAGTTCTTCCAGGGGTTGTTTGTCTCGCTGAACTTGGACTCCGATCGATACAGTGTCGCCGCGTCCGTATTGCTCAGGCCTGCGCTCTGCATCCGCTCGATTGCCTCTATCAGCTCATCCTTGCTCAGATACCCGTCGTCGTTTGCAATGTCTCGCAGTGCGCGGAACACCGCAATGTCTTCGTCACTTACCCCTTCAAACTTCTGTGTAAAGCTCGTCTGAGTTTTGGCAAACTGCTTCAGCATTTTCTGCCTGGCTCGCTCCGATGCCACATACTTGGCGCCTTTGATCACGGCCTGCCGCTCCTTGTCGGTTTTCGCGCTGCCGATAGAGCTCTCCACCGTCTCCCAGTAAAGTCTCAGGTAATCCGTCTGATACTGGATGTACTGCGTAGACGAGAGCGCATAGGTCTTGCCCGCCTCATCCTTCACATAGCTGTTCATCGTCGAAGGATAATAGGTCCCGATCTCTCCGGTCTTCACGGCGGCATCTCTCACGGCCTTTTCTGCCCTGGTGGTTTCGACGCCGTCCTCCCTGGTCTTCAGGTACTCGGCGATCAACTCCAGCACAGTTTTCCTCGCCGCGCGCTCCACCTGGCTTCTGCTTTCGTTCTTCGAGATCCTGTTGAATCTGGAGTAGAAAGTGGTCATGTTCTCGTCCAGCTTCGCGGTGACAGCCTTCTCCATGTTTGTCGGGTCGCTCTTCTTTTTGCGCGAGGATTCTTCCGCGTCGTCATAGAGCCGGTTCACAAGATCGGTGGAATACTGATTGTCCTTGACGTATGTGTTGTAGATGCCCATCCACCAATCCCGTTCGGCTTCTCCCACCGGCAGCAGGGCCTTTTGTGTGCTCCACCAACCGCCCAGCATCTGCTGGAAGAAGTAATCGATCATCATCGGGCTCAAGTTAAGCGCCTGTCCGACCCGGTATGCGATCTTCGACGTGCGCTCGGTATACTGGTCTTTTCGCTCCAGGCCCTGAAGGCTCTGGGAAACGATCGGTTTTCCGAGGAAGTCACGGTTTGCGTACATGTAGAATGCAACGCCGAACAATCCGAGACTTCCCGCTGCGCCTGCACCGTCGCCTTGCAGCAGATCCGACAGCATGCTCGGGAAGAAGTTATCAACAGCGTAATTGTAAAACTCGTCAAAAGCGTGGCTGTTCTCCCCCTCAAAGTACTCCAGTCCGGTCTCAAAGAGAGAGGAAATCACGCCCAGCTCTCTCGGCTTCGGGATGGCGAAAAACTTTCCGTCTCCCATGGGGATACACCAAAAACTGTTCTTGGTGTAGTTTGAGAGCTGCTGATACTCCTTCTTCCGGTCCTTATCCCCGTTGTTCAGCGCATAAGTCAGCGCTGCCAGCACGGCATTGACGACCACATACGAGGCGACTCTCGTCTTCACCGTCTTTCCCCGGGTCCCCGCAGGAGCATCCGTCGCTGTGATCCATCTCCCGAACTTGTCCAGGCCCTGCACGCTGGCGTTGAAGAAGGGGACAAACACGTTGATTTCCCTTGCGATCCTGCCTCCTCTGCGGAAGTTGACCGTGATATCCCCCGCCTCGAAAAAGGCCTCCTGCGGCGTCAGTCCTGCCTGCCGCATCAGCTTGTAGGTGGCATACCTCGGCCCCATCTCGATGGTGTCTCCCGCCCAGGCGATCAGATCCACGGGGTTCAGGCTGCGCTTCCCCATCAGCTTTTTCCGCACGTTTTTCACCATGTTCCGGTCTGCGGTATAGGCGCTCATGCTGCTGCCGCCCATGGCCAAATACTCCTTGTACAGCGGGTCCGCGTTCTCACCCTTAAACCGGTTGATGTAAGCGCTTCCCATGGCAGCCACGAGTTTGAACGGGTTCTTGTTTTTTGAGTAGGTGAACAAGGTCTCCAGGTCTCGCGGTCCGTTGGAGAAGATCGACCAGAGCAGGTTATTGCCGGTGATGTTGCTCGACATAAACCGGCTGACGACGGCATACGCGTCCATCACGCCCTTCATCTTTGCCGGAGCCATGTTGGTCAGCGAATCCAGCAGCAGCGTGTCATTTATCTTCCAGAACTCCTGCTCGCCGTCCTTCAGAACGGTGATGACGTTGCCGTGAGCCTTGCCCTTGCTGTACTGTGCCAGCAGATCGTCCAGTCCGCCGATGATCCCCATGACGGAGTCCTTGTCCTCCTTGGTGATGCTGCTCTCATCCACAGCGTTGGAGAGCTGGGCCTTTACGCCGCTCAGATCAAACTCCCGCTTCACCATGGGCGTCGGGATCTTCTCCAAAAACTCCGCCAGGGCGCCGCTTTTCTCCGCGGTCTCGGTGATCGACCGCATCACGTTATTGCGCACACCTGCATTTACCATCTTCACCATGTTGTTGATGATGCTGTCCACGGGATTGATGATGTCCAGGCCGCTGCCGTGGGCCTGTCTCACCGTGCTGTTCTGGTTGGCAAAGCCTCTCTTTGCTCCGATTCCCCGGCTTTCCTGGCTTACGGCTCGATTCATGGGAACGTAGTATTGCCAGCGCTCCGCCCATTCATCCGCCGTCTCCTCCGCGATCAGCCCGGTGTCCACGCCCCATGTCCGCAAAAACTTCCGCTGAAAGTCATACAGCCGCTTGGACGCTGCCGCAAACTCCGGGTATTGTTCTTCCAGCGTCTTCTGCCGGCGCTGCATCCACTCAACGTCGTTTTTGTAGTCGTCTGCAAATACACGCATGCCCTCCTGCAGGCGCTCCGGGCCGTGCTTGACAATGAGGTATTCGCCGAAGTCCATGTACGACTGTTTGTTCTTCAGGTCTACGCCCTTCAGCACGGTCGTCAATCCGGGCGCTACATATTGCCCCTCTGCATTGGTGAGATCTCCGATCAGGATCTGGCCGGCCATCGCATCCGCATAGGCCGAGTTTGTCGCCAGCGTATAGCTGTGTCCTCCGGTGGCCTTGTCAAACTGCTTGATGCCATGGAGCGAATCCACCCATGCCTGATAGATTTGCGCGCCCTTTGCCCGGATCCTTTC
>CADBTM010000113.1 GCA_902797555.1 Oscillospiraceae bacterium | reverse complement strand
GCGGCCGGCCTTACCGATGTTGATGTTGGCCTGGTCGATGTTGCCCACCTGGCCGATGGTGGCGCGGCAGCCCATCTTGATATAACGGACTTCGCCGGAGGGAAGACGGACCTGAGCGGCGTTGCCTTCCTTTGCCATCAGCTGAGCGGCGCCGCCCGCAGTGCGGACCAGCTGGCCGCCGCGGCCGGGGATCAGCTCGATGTTGTGGATCATGGTACCCAGAGGGATGTTGGCGATGGGCAGGCAGTTGCCGGGCTTGATGTCGGCGCCCTCGCCGGAGACGATGACGTCGCCCACATTCAGGCCCAGAGGAGCCAGGATGTAGCGCTTCTCGCCATCTTCATACTGCACCAGCGCGATGTGAGCGGTGCGGTTGGGATCGTACTCCAGGGTCAGGACCGTGGCGGGCATATCCACCTTGTCGCGCTTGAAGTCGATCACGCGGTATTTCTGTTTGTTGCCGCCGCCGTGATGACGGACGGTGATGCGGCCGTAGCTGTTGCGGCCGGCGGTCTTCTTGAGAGGCTCCAGAAGGCTCTTCTCAGGCTTGACCTTGCTCAGTCCACGGTAGTCGGTCACCGTCATCTGACGGCGAGAGGGCGTCGTGGGCTTGTAGCTTTTGATCGCCATAGGTGTATTCACTCCTTAATTTCGTTTCGTTTTGCGCCGCATGTCATGCGGCATACTTTCGGCGGCCTTGCGCCGCGATTGGGAAGCGGTCACGCTTCCGATCTGCGGGAAATCCCGATCAGATCATGCCCTCGAACAGCTCGATGGCTTTGGAATCGTCGGTCAGCCGGACGATCGCCTTCTTGCGATCGGGCTTGCGTCCCATCTTGCCGGTGCGGCCGCGGACGGCCTTGCCCTTGACATTGACGGTGTTGACGCTCATGACCTTGACGCCGAAGATCTGTTCCACAGCCTTGCGGATCTCGACCTTGCCGGCATCGGGGGCGACCTCAAAGACGTACTTCTTGTCGCCGACTGCTTCCATGGACTTCTCGGTGATCACCGGACGAAGAATGACATCATAAGCGGTTTTCATTTGGCATACACCTCCGTGAGCTTTTCAACGGCAGCCTTGTCCACGACCAGCTTGTCAGCCTTCAGGATGTCGTAGACGCAGAGGATGCCGGAGAAGGTGGTCTTGACGCCGGGGATGTTGCGGGCGGACAAAACAACGTTCTTCTCCACATTGTTGGTCATAACCATAGCCTTGCCATCGGCGCCGACTGCCTTGAGGAAGTCGACCATCTTGCGGGTCTTGACCTCGGGCAGGGTGATGTTGTCCACCACCACCAGGTCGCCGGCCTGAGCCTTGGCGCTCAGCGCGCTGCGGATGGCCAGCTGCTTGACCTTCTTGTTCAGGCGATAGCTGTAGTCGCGGGGCTTGGGGCCGAGGGCGATGCCGCCGTGCGTCCACTGGGGAGCGCGGGTGGAACCCTGACGAGCCATACCGGAGCCCTTCTGGCGACGGGGCTTTCTGCCGCCGCCGGAGACCTCGGCGCGGGTCAGCGTGGACTGAGTGCCCTGACGCTGATTGGCCAGATAGTTCTTCACGTCGGCGTGCATGACGGCGGTGTTGGGCTCGATGCCGAACACGCTGTCGTTGAGCTCGATCTCACCGACGATCTTGCCGGTCATATCTACTACGTTCGTCTTAGCCATTGTCTTTCCTCCTCCCCATTAGCCTCTTGCCGAAGCCTTCTGCGGGTTTCTGCCGGAAGCCTTCTGCGGGTTCTTGCTGATGTCAGCGCCAGCCTGCTTGACCTTGATGGTCTTGACGGTGTTCTTCAGGACGACCACGCTGCCCTTGGCGCCGGGAACGGCACCGCGGATGGCGATCATGTTGGCGTCCGCATCCACCTTGACGACTTCCAGGTTCTGCACGGTGACTCTCTCTGCGCCCAGATGGCCGGCCATCTGCTTGCCGGGCATGACGCGGGAGGGGTCGGTGTTGGCGCCCATAGAACCGACAGAGCGGTGTACGGGGCCGACGCCGTGGGTGTGGCACTGAACGTGGGCGTTCCAGCGCTTGACAACGCCGGCATAGCCCTTGCCCTTGCTGGTGCCGATGACGTCGATCTTGTCGCCGGCAGCAAAGACGTCAGCCTTGATAATGTCGCCGACGTTCATCTCGGCGGCCTTGTCCAGACGGAACTCTCTGAGATACTTCTTGGCGGAGACGTTGGCCTTGTCAAAGTGACCCTTCATGGGCTTGTTGACCTTCTTGGCGGCCAGATCCTCAAAGCCAAGCTGGACGGAATTATACCCGTCAGTTTCCACGGTCTTCTTCTGAATGACGGTGCACGGACCGGCCTCAACGACCGTGACGGGGATGACGTTCCCCTTTTCGTCGAAGATCTGCGTCATGCCGATCTTCTTTCCGATGATTGCTTTCTGCACGTTATTTCCTCCTTGCAGTTAGTGGTTGGTCAGTAGTACGGAGCGGTAACGGCGCCCCGCCTTCGCTTCTCAACATAACCTGTTCCCTATGGGATAGGGGACAAGGGTGCTGACTTTAATAAATAATGTGGGGTTTACAGCTTGATCTCGATCTCCACGCCGGCGGGGAGGTCCAGGTTCATCAGGGCTTCCACGGTCTTCTGGGCGGGGTTCTTGATGTCGATCAGACGCTTGTGGGTGCGGCGCTCAAACTGTTCCCGGCTGTCCTTGTTGACGTGGGGAGAGCGCAGGATGGTGACCACCTTCTTGTCGGTGGGCAGGGGGATGGGGCCGGAGACGGCAGCGCCGGTGCGCTTGGCGGTCTCGACGATCTTCTGAGCGGCCTGATCCAGCACGGTGTGGTCATAAGCCTTCAGACGGATGCGCATGTTCTGCATAGCCATGGTTGTGTTTTCTCCTTTACATACAATGTTGTTTGCGCGGAAGGGTTTGGGGTGACATTGTACGGCGGAAAGTCTGCCACGCCTCCGTGTGTATCGCCTTTTGGACATAAAGGAAACCGGCGATATACACATCAGTCCGGCACAAAAACGAGAGTTGGTTCCCACCGGGCTTACCGGCCTTTGCCGGCAGTTCCGCAGCTTTTCGGGGACGCTTTCGTGATGGTGCATTCCTATTGTCTTACCACAAACGGCCGCCTCCGTTCAGACAGACCTCTGAGGCAGGACGATAGGAACGCGACTTTCTCTGCCGCCCGATTGTCGGACTTACTCCGCCGAAGTTACCCGCGTTTTCGCGGCAATCTCCGGCTTCATCGCGGCCTGTTTTCCGCAAACAGGCATAGTTACGCCTTTCAGGCGCTCTATCATAATATCAAGATCGGGAAAAAAAGTCAAGTCTTTTTCACAAATTTTTTCACAAAAATTTGTTGAAATCTTACAATGAAAAATTTTTCCACATCTTGTGTTTCCCCTCGGTTTTTCCGCACAAAATGTGGTACAAAAAAGTTTTTTCCGGAAAAATCAAACAAATGTTTGCTTTTTTCAAAAAGCTGTGCTATACTACATTTAATAATATGTACCACATGGAAAACAGGAGGAAATCCTCATGAACAAGCTGAGCCCCATGCGGCAGAAGATCCTGGATTACGTCACCGCCTACACCCGGGAAAACGGCTATCCCCCCACCGTCCGCGAGATCTGCGACGCGGTGGGCCTCCGCTCGCCCTCCACGGTGCACAGCCACCTGAAGATTCTGCAGGACGGCGGCTATCTGGAAAAAGGGGAGCACAAGACCCGCGCCCTCTCCGTCCGGGGCGGCAGCGGGACGGCCTTCCGCAGCGTCCCCATCCTGGGCACGGTCACCGCCGGTCTGCCCATTCTGGCGCAGGAGGATACGCTGGGCTATGTTCCCTATGACGGTCCCGAACAGGGGGAGATGTTCGCCCTGCAGGTGCGCGGCGAAAGTATGATCGGCGCCGGCATCCTCGACGGCGACGTGGTGCTGGTGCGCCGGCAGAACACCGCCCTCAGCGGCCAGATCGTCGTCGCCCTTCTGGGAGAAGAGGCCACGGTAAAGCGGCTGCGCCTGCAAAAGGACGGCGTCTGGCTCATGCCGGAGAATCCCGCCTTTGACCCCATCGACGGCCGGGAGTGCATGATCCTCGGTCTGGTGGTCTCCCTGTACCGTCCCCGGGTATGAACGACGTCCCCCAGCGGCTCAACGCGCCGCTCACGGTGCTGCCCCGGGTGGGCGCAAAGCGTCTGACCCAGCTCAACCGGCTGGGTCTTTTTACCGTTGCCGATCTGCTGTCCCACTTTCCCCGGGACTATGAGGATCGCCGGACGGTGACCGACATCGCCGCCCTCGAGGACGGCATGACCGCCTGCGTGCAGGGCACGGTGGCGGGCGAGCTGCGCTCCAACCGCAAGCCGGGGGGCAAAACGGTGTCCCGCACGGCGGTCTTTGACCGCACGGGCAAGCTGAATCTCACCTTTTTCAATCAAAAATACCTCAAGCTGGAAACCGGCACGGAATACCTCTTTTACGGCAAGGTGGACTTTTTCGGAGGGATGCGCCAGATGGTCAACCCCACCTGCGAGCCGGTGGGCGCGGAAAACAGCCAGTTCGGCGGTCTTTTGCCCCTGTACCGTCTCACCGAAGGCATCGGGCAAAACTTTCTCCGCTCGCTGGTGCGTCAGGCGCTGGAGCTGGCGCAGGGGCACTATCTGGAGCCCCTCCCCCGGGAGCTGATCGACAAATACCGTCTGTGTCCGCCGGAGGAGGCCTTTTCCAGGATCCATTTTCCCGCCTCGCCGGAGGACGTGCAGACCGCCCGGCGGCGGCTGATTTTTGAAGAGCTGTTCTGCTTTTGTCTGGCGGGACAGCGTCTGCGGGGCAAGGGCCAGACCCTGCCCGGCATCGCTTTGCGGCCCTGCGATCCGGAGGGGTTCTTTTCCCGGCTGCCCTTTGCCCCCACGGGCGCCCAGAGGCGGGCGGTGGAGCAGTGCTTTGCCGACCTGACGGGCGGCAGGCGGATGAACCGCCTTTTGCAGGGCGACGTGGGCTCGGGCAAAACGCTGGTGGCGGCGGCCTGCGCCTGGCTGTGCTGCCAAAACGGCCGGCAGGCCGTCATCATGGCGCCCACCGAGCTTTTGGCGCGGCAGCATCAGGAAACGCTGACCGCCCTGCTGGCGCCCTTTTCCATTCCCGTGGAGCTTTTGTGCGGGAGCACTCCCGCCGGGGAGCGGCGGCGCATCCTCGGACGGGCGGAGAGCGGCGAGCCCCTCGTCCTGTGCGGCACCCATGCCCTCATCCAGGGGGACGTGGAGCTGCCCGCGGCGGCCCTTATGGTGGTGGACGAGCAGCATCGCTTCGGCGTTGCCCAGCGGGCGGCGCTGGGGCAAAAATCCCTTCACGCCCATCTGCTGGCCATGTCGGCCACCCCCATTCCCCGGACGCTCACCCTCATCCTCTACGGCGATCTGGACGTTTCCGTTCTGGACGAGCTGCCTCCCGGACGCAAGACCGTCCTCACCTATGCCATCGGCGAGGACAAGCGGGAGGGGCTGTACGGCTTTTTGCAAAAGCAGGTGGACGAGGGCGGTCAGGCCTATATCGTCTGCCCTCTGGTGGGGGACGACCCGCTGGACGAGCCTGACGAGGCCGCCGAGCGCAAGGCCGCCGTGGCCTATGTGGGTCAGCTTCAGACGGCGCTGCCCCGGCTGCGCATCGGGCTGATGCACGGACGGCTGAAGGCGGCGGAAAAAGAGCGGGTGATGACCGCCTTTGTGCAAAAGGAGCTGGACGTGCTGGTGTCCACAACCGTCATCGAGGTGGGGGTCAACGTGCCCGACGCCGTGCTGATGATCGTGGAAAACGCCGACAACTTCGGTCTGAGCCAGCTCCATCAGCTGCGCGGACGGGTGGGACGCGGGGAAAAGCAGAGCTATTGCTTCCTCCTCCACCACGCCAAAACCGACGCCGCCCGCACCCGTCTGCAAACCCTGTGCAAAACCAACGACGGTTTTCAGATCGCCGAGACCGACCTGCGTCTCCGCGGGCCGGGCGACTTTTTCGGACAGCGGCAAAGCGGTCTGCCCGGCTTTGCCATCGCCGACCTCGCCTCCGATATGAACGTTCTGGAGGCCGCCCAGCAAAGCGCCCAGGCGGTCCTGCAGACCGATCCCACGCTGGAGCGCTGGCCCCTGCTGCGGGATCGGGTGGAGGAGGTCGCCAGCAAAACGCTGGCCACCTCGCTCAATTGACACACAGAAAAGAGGGATTGTATGAAGATCTATCTCGTCCGCCACGGACAGTCCACGGGAAACGTGAAAAACCTCTGGTACGGCGTCTCCGACCTGCCTCTCACCGAGCTGGGTCGGGAACAGGCCCGTCAGGTGGGGACAAAGCTGCGGGACGTGCCGCTGGCCGCCGCCTACACCAGCCCTCTCTCCCGGGCAAAGGAGACGGCGGAGATCGCCCTCAGCTGGCGGGACGTGCCCGTGACCGAGGTGCCCGACCTGCGGGAGCAGGACATGGGCGAGCTGGAAACCCTCAGCGTGGCCGAAATCGCCGTGCGCGACCCTGACTATCTTTCCCGTCTGGAAAGCGACTGGGTGCACATCGTCCCCAAGGGCGGCGAGCCCTTTGATACCGTTCTGGCGCCCCGGGTGGCCCGGGCGCTGGACGAGATCGTTGCAAAGGGGGAGGACTGCGTGATCTTTGCCCACAATGGGCCGCTGTGCTATGCCCTCACCTATCTGCTGGGGCTGCCCATTGAAAACTGCCCCATGTTTTACCTCACCCACGGGTGCTATTCTCTCGTGGAGCTCGATCCCGCCATCTGGAACCCGAAGCACGCCATATTGAGAAAGTATAACGTGTGACAGGCGCCGCGGCGCGCGCCCACAAAGCCTCTCCCGCAGGAAACCTTCCCCTGGGGGGGAGGTTGTGTAGCGGCGCTCGCCTCCTTGCTCTGCGGGAAACGGGAGCCCCTCCCCGCAGGGCAAATCCTGCACCGTGCATCGTCCCTGCAAAATCCACCGATTTTGCGGGGATTTTCTCTTGCGGGAAGGGGAGAAGCATGGTATACTATATCATGGATGATTATGGAGGGAACATTTATGCTGATTTACGACGACATTCGCTATAAGCTGAACAACGAAAAATCCAAGCTCACCGACCTGCGCGCCGCCCTCGATCTGGACAAGGGGCAGGCCGAGATCGCCGAGCTGGAAAAGACCACCTCCGCCCCCGGATTCTGGGACGATCCCACCGCGGGGCAGAAGGTGCTGCAGCGCATCAAGCAGCTCAAGGACAAGGCCGCCCGCTATGACGCGCTGACCACCATGTACGAAGACGTGGTCACCACCATCGAGATGGCCGAGGAGATGGAGGACGAGAGCCTGTTCTCCGAGGTACAGGAGGGCTATCAGAAATTCGAGACCGAGCTGGAAAAGCAGACGCTGGACACGCTGCTCTCAGGCGAATACGACGGCAACAACGCCATCCTTTCCTTCCATGCCGGCGCCGGCG
>CADBTM010000112.1 GCA_902797555.1 Oscillospiraceae bacterium | reverse complement strand
GGAAACCACAAAGGGGATGTCCTCCACGGCGAGATACATGGGCGCCTCCCGCACCAGCACCGCGCCGCGGCCGAAATCCTCCACCGAAAAGCCCATATCGGCCAGCAGGCCGCTTTGCTCCAGCAGAACCGCCTTTTCTCCGGCGCTGAGGGTGACGGTTTTCGGCGTGAGCAAAAGCTGGGATTCCAGCTTGTCCTTTCGCCCGGTGATCTGATTGTAAAGCATGCGTTCCCGGGCGGCATGCTTGTCGATGAGCCACAGACCGTCCTTGTCCTCGGCGATGACGTAGGTGTGGAACACCTCGCCCAGCACCCGCACGGCAGGGGGCTCCCCTTCCCGCTTTTCCTCTGCGGCAGGCTCGGTCTCCTCCGCGGGAGGGGTCTGCGGCGGTTCCGGGACGGGAGGCGCCGGCTTTTTGGGTGCGGCGGGGACGGGGGCGGGCTGGACGGTTTTTGGCGTGTAGCCATAGGCCGAAGCCTCGATCACCGGCTCGACCAGACGGATCTTTTCCTCGTGGGAATCGGTGACCGGCATATACTGCACCTTGCTTGCCCGCTCGGCCACCTTGGTCTGGGTGGAGGCAAAGCTCTCCCCATAGGTGGGGATGCCATCCGTCCGGGTGATGTTCAGCGTTTGCTGCTCTTTGGTGACCCGATCCTCCTTGGGAAGGAGGGCGCTGGTCTTTTGCCGCATTTCGGCCAGACGGGCGTCGCCCTCCAGAGCGGTGACCACACAGTGATACACCGCGGAAAAGATCTCCCGTTCCCGGGAAAACTTGACCTCCAGCTTGGCGGGGTGCACGTTGACGTCCACCGACACCGGGCTGATCTGCAGGCTGAGGAAGCACACCGGATAGCGTCCTGTCATCAGTCTGCCCTTATATGCCTCCTCCACCGCGGCGGACAGCGTCCTGGAGCGGATGGATCGGCCGTTGATGAAAAAGCTCTGCTGCGCGCGGCTGGCGCGGGAAAGCTCGGGAGGCGAGACAAAGCCCTCCACATAGACCTCCTCAAAGCTGCCGCTCACCTGAAGCAGCGCCCCTGCCACGTCCCGTCCGGCACAGGCGTAGATGGCCGAACGCATTTTGCCGTCGCCGGGGGTGGAAAAGCTCTCCCGGCCGTCCTTGAGAAATCGGATGGCGATCTCCGGATGGGCGATGGCGATCTGCGCCACCACATTTTCCGCCAAACCCGATTCGGTGGCGTCCCGCTTGAGGAACTTTGCCCGGGCGGGCACGTTGAAGAACAGATCCCGCATCACCACCGTGGTGCCCCGGGGACAGCCGGTCTCGAAATAACCGGTCTCCTTGCCCCCCTCGATGGAGATCTGCACCCCTTCCGTGTTGCCCGAGGTGCGGGTGAACAGATCGATCTTTGCCACCGAGGCGATGGCGGCCAGCGCCTCGCCGCGAAAGCCCAGCGTACCGATGGAGGCCAGATCCTTCTCCGTGCGTACCTTGCTGGTGGCGTGGCGCAAAAAGGCGGTGCGCACGTCCTCGGGCAGGATGCCCCTGCCGTCGTCGGTGACCCGCAGATAGGACACGCCGCCGTGGCGGATCTCCACGGTGATATGCTTTGCCCCGGCGTCCACGGCGTTTTCGGTGAGCTCCTTTGCCACCGACGCCGGGCGCTCCACCACCTCGCCTGCGGCGATCAGGTTGGCAAGCTGGGGCGACATCTGATAGATTTGAGGCATGCTTCCCCTCCCCAACGGTACTTATCCGTTTTCCTTTGCTTTTTTGCTCAGCTGATACAGCAGACCCAACGCCTCGATGGGGCTGAGCGTGTCGGGCTCCAGCTGCCGCAGCTGTTCCATGATCTCTTCTCTGGCAAAGCCGGTAAGGCTGAGCTGTCCTGCGTCCTCCGGCTCGTCCTGTTCCTCCTGCTCCTGGGGAACAAGCCCGGGCAGGACCTGAGGCGAGCGGGTCTCGATCTCCTTGAGGACGCTCTTCGCCCGGCGGATGACCCCCTCGGGCAGGCCGGCCAGCTTTGCCACCTCAATGCCGTAGCTGTCGCTGGCGCCGCCCCGGACGATCTTTTTGATGAAGATGATATCATCGCCCCGTTTTTTCACCACGATGTTATAGTTTTTCACGCCGTCGGTGATGCCCTCCAGCTCGCACAGCTCGTGGTAATGGGTGGCAAAGAGGGTGCGGGCGCCCAGCTTTTTCTTGTCGGCCACATACTCCAGCACGGCGCGGGCGATGCTCATGCCGTCAAAGGTGGAGGTGCCCCGCCCGATCTCGTCCAGGATGAGCAGGCTCTTTTCGGTGGCGTTGCGCAGGATGTCGGCCACCTCGTTCATCTCCACCATAAAGGTAGAGCGGCCGGCAAACAGATCGTCGGAGGCGCCTACCCGGGTAAATACCCGGTCGCAGATGCCGATGGACGCCGAGGCGGCGGGGACAAAGCTGCCGCACTGGGCCATAATGCAGATGAGCGCCACCTGACGCATAAAGGTGGATTTGCCCGCCATGTTGGGGCCGGTGATGATATAGACCCGGTTTTCCCCGCAGTCCAGCAGGGTGTCGTTGGGAACGAACAGCTCGTCCTCCAGAACGGCCTCCACCACCGGATGGCGCCCGTCGTGGATCTCGATGCGGTCGGTGTCGTCCACGCTGGGCTTGACGTAGCGGTTTTGCACCGCCACCTTTGCAAGGGAGCAAAGGGCGTCCAGCGCGGCCACCGCCTGAGAGACGCTTTGCAGCCGCTGCACCTGGGCGGAGATCTGCTCCCGCACGCCGGTGAACAGCTGGTATTCCAGCGCCGTCAGCCGATCGCTGGCCGACAGCACCTCTCCCTCCAGCGCCTTGAGCTCGGGGGTGATGTACCGCTCGCAGTTGGTGAGGGTCTGCTTGCGGATATAGTCCTCGGGCGCCTGGGCCGTATAGGACTTGGAGATTTCGATGTAATAGCCAAAGACCTTGTTGTAGCTGACCTTCAGCTTTGGAATGCCTGTCCGCTCCCGCTCCCGCGCCTCGATGTCGGCCAGACGGCTGTTTCCGCCGCCCAAAAGCTCGCGCAGGCTGTCGGCCTCGGCGTCATAGCCCTCCCGGATGATGTTGCCCTCCCGCAGAGAGAAGGGCGGTTCGGGGACGATGGCGCGGTCGATGAGGGCGCACACGTCGTCCAGTGGGTCGAGACGGTCGTAGATCTGGCGCAAAAGGGGCGTTTTGCTCTCGCTGAGGAGGGCTCGGATCTCGGGCAGACGCAGGCACACCTGCCACAGTGCCCGCAGATCCCGGCCGTTGGCCGTGCCGTACACCACCCGGCTGGTGATGCGCTCCATATCGTTGATGCCCGAAAGCTGCTTTTCCAGCCCGTCCCGCAGCATCAGGTCAAGGGTGAGCTCCTCCACCGCGTTCTGCCTCCGCTGGATGCGGGGCACGGAAACCAGCGGCTTTTCCAGCCACTGGCGCAGCATGCGGGCGCCCATGGCGGTGCGGGTCTTGTCCAGCACCCACAGGAGGCTGCCCTTTTTCTCCCCTCCGTGGAGAGAGGACGTCAGCTCCAGATTGCGCCGGGCGGTATAGTCCAGCTCCATAAACTGCTTTTGTCCGTAGACCTGCAGCTTGGAGAGATAGGTCAGATCGTTTTTCTGGGTTTCGTGAAGATAGGACAGCAGACCGCCCACCGCCCGGATCATCAGCTCGCCCTCCTCGGGGAGCGCCTGGCCGGGAAACTGCTTTTCGGCGGCGGCGCGGGCATTTTCGGGCACAAAGCGCCATTCTCCCGCCCGCTCCACATAGGCGTTCAGCCGATCCCTGGCAAAGGCGCGGATGCTGTCGGCGCTGTAGGCGCCGTCGGAAAAAAGCACCTCCCGGGGAGAAAACCGCCCCAGCTCGTTGACGACCTCCTCCTGCACGTCGCCTCCCGCCATCTGGGTGGAAAAGACCTCGCCGGTGGAGATATCGCAGAAGCACACCCCCGCGCCCCGGGTGTCCAGATAGACCGAGGCGATAAAGTTGTTGCGGCTCTCGTCCAGCATCGAGCTTTCCAGCACGGTGCCCGGGGTGATCTTGCGGATGATCTCCCGCTTGACCAGCCCCTTTGCCAGCGCCGGATCCTCCATCTGCTCGCAGATGGCCACCTTATAGCCCTTTGCCACCAGCCGTCCGATATAGCTCTCCGCGCTGTGGAAGGGCACGCCGCACATGGGGGCGCGCTCCTCCTGTCCGCAGTCCCGTCCGGTCAGGGTGAGATCCAGCTCCTTGGAGGCCGTCTTGGCGTCGTCGAAAAACATCTCGTAAAAGTCGCCCAGACGGTACATCAAAATGCTGTCGGTATTCTCTTTTTTGATGTCCAGATATTGCTGCATCATGGGCGTGAAGCCCTCGGCGTTTTTTCCCTTTCCGCTGTCCTTCGGCATGTTATTTCACCTTTCCAAACAGCGCCCAGGTGGAGCTGCGGTCGATCTCCGCCTGCGCATACTGTCCGATCCTGCTCTTGTCCCCCTTGAGATGCACCAGCTTGAAGCCCTCGGTGCGCCCCGTCAGGTCATAGTTTTTGTCGTCGCTCTCGCCGTCCAGCAAAACGGTGACCGTTTTGCCCACATACCGGGCGTTGATCTCCCGGGAGATGCGGTTCTGCACCTCCAGCAGACGGTCGAACCATTTCTGCTTTTCCTCCCGGCTGACGGGATCGGGCATGACCGCCGCCCGGGTGCCCTCCCGGCGGGAATAAATAAACGTAAACAGCGAATCAAAACGCACCCGTTCCAAAAGCTGTACGGTCTCCTCAAACTCCTCCTCGGTCTCGCCGGGAAAGCCCACGATGATATCGGAGGTCATGGTGAGATCGGGCATTTTTGCCCGGGCATAGTCCACCAGCTCCAGATAGCGCTTTTTGTCATAGTGCCGGTTCATGGCCTTGAGCACCCGGTCGCTGCCGCACTGAACGGGCAGATGGATGCTGTGGCACACCTTTTCGCATTTTGCCATGGTGTCAAACAGGCGCTCGGTGGCATCCTTGGGGTGGGAGGTCATAAACCGCAGACGAAAACCGCCCTCCACGGCGTTGCACATCTCCAAAAGCCCTGCAAAATCGGGATAGTCCTCCCGGTCGAGGCCGTAGGAGTTGACGTTTTGCCCCAAAAGGGTGATGTCCCGATAGCCCTGGGCCACCAGCTCGCGCAGCTCGGCGAGAATGGCCTCGGGCGAGCGGGAACGCTCGCGCCCCCGGACGTAGGGGACGATGCAGTAGGTGCAGAAGTTGTTGCAGCCGTACATGATGGACAGCCACGCCGCCGGTCCCTCCTTGCGGACGGGATGCAGCCCCTCGAGGATCACGCCGCTCTCGTCACCCGAGATGTCGAAAACCCGCTTTTTCCCCGTGAGACGGGTGTAAAGGAGTTGTGGAAATTTATACAAGGCATGGGTGCCGAAGACGATGTCCACATACGGGTAGCTGTTTTTGATTTTTTCGGCCACCTGAGGCTGCTGCGGCATGCATCCGCACACACAGATCACCACGTCGGGGTTGGCCTTTTTATAGTGGGAGGTCTGCCCCACGTTGCCGAACACCCGCATCTCGGCGTGCTCCCGGATGGCGCAGGTGTTGAAGATCAGCAGGTCGGCCTTGTCCTCCTCCGCCGTCATGCCAAAGCCCATATCGGCCAGCATGCCGCGGATCAGCTCGGTGTCGGCCTCATTTTGCTGACAGCCGAAGGTCACCGCACAGGCCAGAGGCTGACGGGGCAGCTTTTTCAGATAGAGCTGCCGCACCCGCTCCGCATAGTCCTGCTGGGCCGCCAGCGCCTCCTGGGAGATCACTCTGTCCGTTCCGCTCATATTGCCTCCGTAATTCTCTAAAAATTCACATTATATTGTAGCACAAGCAGATATAAAACGCAATCCATAGATAATTAATTTTTTGAAAAAGCCGCCCGGACGGGCGGCTCAATGGGTCAGCTCCTCCACCCGCAGGGTGGGGACGTGCTGGGGATAGTGGGGCGGCACAGGATGGTCAAAGAGTACCGCCAGCAAAAGTGCCGCGCACAGTGCCGCGTTGACCGCCATCACAACGATCGGCCAGTCCCTTCGCGTTTTCTTCATAAAAAATCCCTCCTTGTGCCACACTATGCGCAAGGAGGGATGGGGATGCGTTTTTTATTCATGGAACTGATACTGATACAGCCCGGCGTAGATGCCGTCCAGCTCCATCAGCTGCTGATGGGTGCCCCGCTCGGCGATGCCGTTTTTGGTGAGCACCACGATCTCGTCGGCATGCTTGACGGTGGACAGGCGGTGGGCGACCACCACGGTGGTGCGCCCCTTGCCCAGATCCTCAAGGGAGGCCTGGATCTGCATCTCGGTGGCGTT
>CADBTM010000111.1 GCA_902797555.1 Oscillospiraceae bacterium | reverse complement strand
ACGGCGCCGGAAAGTCCACCTTTCTCCGGTGTCTGGCGGGGGTGTACCGTCCCGACGAGGGCGAGATCCTCATCGACGGCATGCCGGTGTTTGAAAACCCCGACCTGAAAAAGCGCATCGCCTATATCCCCGATGACCTCTATTATTTCGTTTCGGCCAGTCTGAAGGACATGAAGGCCTTTTACAAGGGCTTTTATCCCACCTTTGACCAGCAGCTGTTCGACAAGCTGTCGGCGGTCTTTCCGGTGGATC
This sequence comes from Oscillospiraceae bacterium, assembly GCA_902797555.1. GTDB lineage: Bacteria > Bacillota > Clostridia > Oscillospirales > Butyricicoccaceae > UBA4644. The sequence goes on along the minus strand of CADBTM010000111.1, from coordinate 5,985 downwards.
AGACCAGACCCATCCGCCATCTGTCCAAGGGCATGCAGAAGCAGGCGTTTTTCTGGCTGGCGCTCAGCCTGCGGCCGGAGATCCTGCTGCTGGACGAACCGGTGGACGGCCTCGACCCCGTGATGCGGCGGCAGCTGTGGAGCCTGATCCTCAGCGATGTGGAGCAGAGCGGCGTCACCGTGGTAGTGTCCTCCCACAACCTGCGGGAGCTGGAGGACGTGTGCGACCATGTGGGCGTGATGGATCACGGCAAGCTGCTGCTCCAGAGGGCGCTCAGCCAGCTGCAGGAGGACTTTGTCAAGCTGCAGGTGGTCTTCCGTCCCGAGAAGGCCGCCCTGCCCGACGATCTGCCCATCCTCCACCACAGCGTCACCGGCAAGGTGAATACCTTCATCCTGCGCGCCGGCGAGGAGCGGGTGGCGCAGGCCGTGCGCGAGCTCGACCCCATCTTTTACGATATTTTGCCCCTCACGCTGGAGGAGATCTTTATTTACGAACTGGGAGGTGCGGATTATGCCGTTAAAGATATCATCCTGTAAGCTGTCTCTCCCCGTAATGCGCAAAAACTTCACCCGCTTCTGGCCGGTGTGGGGCAGTTATCTTGCCATCTGGATCCTCATTCTGCCCCTGGGCGTACTGCGGGAGGGCTATCGGTGGGGCGCCTCCGATCTGCCCAGAACCATTCTCGGAAACGCCACCCACATTTCGGTGGTGCTTTCGGTGATCTACGGATTTTTGTCGGCAGCCGCCGTGTGGAATTATCTCTACAATCACCGCAGCGTCAGCCTGTACCACGCCCTTCCCGTCTCCCGGGAGAGCATGTTCCTCTCCCACTTTGTGTCCGGACTGGGCTTTCTGATCCTGCCCAATGTGGTCACCGCGCTTTTCACGTGGCTGGCCTGCGTGGGACAGGGCGCCACGGCCGCCGCCTCGGCTGTCCTTCCATGGCTGGGCGCGGTCTGTCTGCAAAACCTGTTTTACTTTTGCTTCGCCACGCTGCTGGCCATGCTGACGGGCAATCTGCCCACCCATGCCGTGCTGTATGGCATCCTCAACCTGGCGGGTGTGCTGTGCGAGCTGCTGCTGCGCTCGATCTGCAGCGCGCTGATCTATGGCGTTTACGGCAACGCGCCCCAGTTCACCTTCCTTTCTCCCCCGGTGCACATGCTTCGGGAATACGCAGACTATTATGCAGAGACCAGCACCGCATGGCAGCGGCTGAATTTCCCCATGCTGCTGTGGTATGGCCTGGCGGGGATCGTCTTTGCCGTTCTCGCCCTGCTGCTCTATCGCCGGCGGGACAGCGAGCGGGCGGGCGACGTCATCGCCGTGCCCTTCCTGCGGCCTGTGGCAAAATACTGCTTTGCCCTGGGCTGTGCGCTGGTGCTGGGATTCCTGTTTGATCTGGTGATCTTTGAGGGACGGGAGGACTTTTTCGCCTTCTGCATCTCTCTGCTGCTGGGCGGGCTGATCGGCTATCTGACCGCCGCCATGCTGCTCAAAAAGAGCTTCCGCGTCTTTGACAAAAAAACCGTGCTGGGCTTTTGCGCCCTCGCCCTCGTCATCGTGGGGACGCTGGTGTGCATGCAGCTGGATGTGTTCGGCGCGAGCGGCTGGATGCCCAATCCCAACCGACTCAAGGGCGCCGACGTCCACTCTGTGGGAGGAAGCGCCTATTGGGAGGAGGGGGATGACCCCGCCCGCCTGGAGGAGATCCTTTCCGTCCATCGCGCCGCCGTCCGGGAGGGCATGGCCGAGGAGGCATACGCCACCGAGGTCTATCTCACCTACACCCTCAAAAACGGTCGGGTGGTGGAGCGCCGCTATGCCATCGATACCTCCGATGCATCCATGGCCGACCCTGGCAAAACCGCGGGCATCCTGAACGGGATCTTCAATGCTCCCGACGAGCTGCTTCGCACCATCCTCCCGCCGGAGGATTCCACCGTGGTGAGCATCGGTCTGTATGTGGAGGACGAAACGCTGAGCGCAAACAAAAATGCGGAAATGTACGACTATATCTATCTGAACACCGACGAGTTCCAGCTGGTGCTGGACGCCATCCGCGCCGACGTGATCGCCGGGGACTATGGCCTGTGGTCGCCCCAGCAGAGCTATGGCTATACCTCCTACAGTCTGGAAATCGACTATTCCTATCCCAATGTGAGCAACCCGACCCAGCGTGCCCGCATGGAAGGCAGCCGCTACCTCACCTTTACCAAGGAGGAGGCGCCCCGCACCTTCCAGACCCTGTGCCGACTGGGCTATCTGATGCCGATCGGCGGAGTCAGACCGTGAACGCGGTGATGCCCTTTTTGGGGGATATGTCCCGCTTTGTGCTGCTGACCGTGCCCATCTGGCTGGTGAGCCGGACGCTGTGGCTGGTGCGGAGAGAGCGTGCGCCCCATCTGTGGCGGGAGGTGTGGATGACGGTCTTCGTCTTCTATCTCATCGCCCTGCTTTCCCAGACGGTGCTGCCTCTGCCCGACCTGACGGAAAGCCTGCCCCGACTGATGGAGCGGGTGCAGGAGCGGCTTGACGCCCGGTGGGGGATCAACCTTGTTCCCCTCGCCACCATCCGCGCCTTTTGGCTCCACGGCACCCGGTCGCAGAACCTCATCAATCTGGCGGGCAACGTGGGCATGTTCGTCCCTCTGGGTCTGCTGACCCCCGCCTTGTGGAAACGGTGGCGCGCCTGGTGGAGGACGGTGCTGCTGTGCGCAGGCTGCTCGCTCTTCATCGAGTGCTTCCAGCTTTTCATCGGGCGCAGCGTAGATGTGGACGACGTGATTCTCAACACACTGGGCGGAGCGATCGGCTATCTGCTGTTTGCCCTCGGTCAGGCGCTCTTTACCAAACAAAAATAGGGAAAATGATTTTTAAGAGGAAAGCTGATTGACAGCTTTCCTCTTTTTTTGTAAGATAGAAATAGAAATGAGGAGGGATCGGGATGAATCGGAACGACGCGAGATATCAGGACTATGTGCGCATTCTCCACGAGGAGCTGCTCCCCGCCATGGGCTGTACCGAGCCCATTGCCATCGCCTATGCCGCCGCCGTTGCCCGCAAAACGCTGGGCGCGCTGCCCGACCGGATAACAGTGGAGGTGAGCGGCAACATCATCAAAAATGTGAAAAGCGTGGTCGTCCCCCATACCGGCGGCCTGAGAGGCATCCCTGCAGCGGCTGCCGCGGGCGCTGTGGCCGGAGAAGCTGACGCCGGGCTGGAGGTGCTGTCCCGCGTCACCGAGGAGGGCATCCGGAACACTGCCGCCTTTCTCCGCCGGACGCCCATTCAGGTGGTGCATGCCGATACGCCTCATATCTTTGACATCATGATCACCGTTTACAGCGGGCACGATTCCGCCTTTGTCCGCATCACCGATTATCACACCAATCTGATCTCCATCCGCCGCAACGGAGAAACCCTGCTGGAGCGGGAGCCCGAGACGCTGGACGACGGTCTGACTGACCGCACCTGCCTCACGGTGGAGGGGGTGACGGAGTTCGGCGAGATCGTGGAGCTGGACGACGTGCGCGACGTGCTGGAGCGGCAGATCGCCAATAATATGGCCATCGCCGAAGAGGGCCTGAAGGGTGACTATGGCGCAAACATCGGAAAAACCCTTTTGGCCGGGCACGAAGACGACCTCAACTATAAAATGCGTGCCTATGCCGCCGCGGCCAGCGACGCCCGCATGAACGGCTGCGAGCTGCCCGTGGTCATCAATTCCGGCTCGGGCAATCAAGGCATCACCACCAGCGTCCCCGTCATCGTCTATGCCCGGGAAACCGGAAAAACGGAGGAGGAGCTTTTGCGTGCCCTGTGCGTCGCCAATCTGATCACCACCCATCTGAAAACCGGCATCGGGCGGTTGTCCGCCTATTGCGGCGCCGTCAGCGCAGGCTGCGGCGCGGCGGCGGGACTGGCCTTTTTGCAGGGAGGGCGGTACGATGAGATCGCCCACACCGTGGTCAACGCCGTCGCCATGGATTCGGGCATCATCTGCGACGGCGCAAAGGCGAGCTGCGCCGCAAAAATCGCCTCCGCCGTGGACGCCGGCCTGCTGGGTCTGGCCATGTACCGCAGCGGCAACCAGTTTTTCGGCGGCGACGGCATCGTGAAAAAGGGCGTGGAAAACACCATCGCCACCGTGGGACGCCTTGCCCGCCGGGGCATGGAGCAGACCGATCGGGAGATCATCCGCCTGATGATGGAAAATTGAGATTGCTATGCGATCAGACCCGGCCCTTGGCCGGGTCTATTGATTTTTTCCGCAATCTGTGGCATAATGCTTTGTGTTAAAAATGAATAACGGAGGGAAGCCGTCATGACGCTTGTCACCAAGCTGAACGAGCTGTTGGAACGGGTGCCAAAAGTCTTTCATTAAAGATTCATTTCGTTGGAAATACAACAGACTATTGTAACCGGATCTGCTATACTGATGGCAGATCAAGGAGGAATGGAACATGCTGGAACTGAAACATCTTTCCTTTTCTGTCCCCGATGGGCAGGGCGGAAAAAAGGAGATCATCCACGACCTCGACCTGCGGGTGGAGGATAAAAAGCTGCTGGTGATCACCGGCCCCAACGGCAGCGGAAAATCCACGCTGGCCAAGCTGATCGCCGGCATCGAGACCCCCGACGGCGGCCAGATCCTGCTGGACGGGCGGGACATCACCCATATGAGCGTCACCGATCGGGCAAAAAACGGCGTTGCCTTTGCCTTTCAGCAGCCGGTGCGCTTTAAGGGGATCAAGGTCTATGACCTGCTGCGCATCGCCGCGGGAAAGCATATCACCCCGTCGGAGGCCTGCGAATACCTCTCGGAGGTGGGACTGTGCGCCCGGGACTATATCCAGCGGGAAATGAGCGGCGCTCTGTCGGGCGGCGAGCTCAAGCGCATCGAGATCGCCACCGTGCTGGCGCGCAAAAGCCGTCTCACCGTTTTTGACGAGCCGGAGGCCGGCATCGACCTGTGGAGCTTTCAGAATCTGATCCGGGTGTTCCAGTCCATGCGGGAAAACATCGCGGACAGCTCGATGATCATCATCTCCCATCAGGAGCGCATCCTCAGCATCGCCGACGAGATCGCGGTTTTGTCGGGCGGACGCATCGAAAAGCAGGGCGCCCGGGACGAGCTTTTCCCCCAGCTGGTGGGGACGGAGGCGGCGCAGGACGTTTGCGCCAAGCTGAAATAAGGAGGCGGCAGACATGGTCAAGCTGACAGAGGTACAGAAAAAGCTGATCGCGGAGGTGGCCGACCTGCACAAGGTGCCCATGGGAGCCTACAATTTCCGCGCCAACGGCGGGCTGGCGGGACGCAACACCACCGCCAATATCGACATTCAATCCAAGGAAAACGGCTCGGGCATCGACATTCGCATCCGTCCGGGCACCAAAAACGAGAGCGTCCACATCCCGGTGGTGCTGTCGGAAAGCGGCCTCAAGGAGACCGTCTACAACGATTTTTATATCGGTGAGGACGCCGACGTCACCATCGTGGCGGGCTGCGGCATCGACAACTGCGGCACGCAGGATTCCCAGCATGACGGCATCCACCGCTTTTATGTGGGCAAGGGCGCCCGGGTAAAGTATGTGGAAAAACACTATGGCTCGGGCGACGGTCTGGGCAAGCGCATCCTCAACCCGGTGACCGAGGTCTATATGGAAGAGGACAGCCGGATGGAGATGGAGATGGCTCAGATCAAGGGCGTGGACTCCACCCAGCGCACCACGGTGGCCCAGCTGAAAAAGGGCGCCGATCTGGTGGTGCGGGAGCGCCTGATGACCCACGGCGAGCAAAACGCTCTCAGCGTTTACAAGGTGGAGCTTATGGGCGAGGGCTCGTCGGCCGACGTGGTTTCCCGGTCGGTGGCGCGGGACAAGTCCTATCAGAAGTTTGACGCCTGTATCGTGGGCAGCGCCCCCTGCAAGGGGCACACCGAATGCGACTCCATCATCATGGACGAGGGCGTGATCCTT
>CADBTM010000110.1 GCA_902797555.1 Oscillospiraceae bacterium | reverse complement strand
GGGGACGCCTATTTATGCGGAAGGGAAAATAACGTTTCAAGGTCCCGTTGACTGCCATCAAAAAATTTCTTCGAAGGGATATCTTGTTCTCAGCGAGCAAGGCTTCTTTGTGGAGGATCATTTATATCTTGAGAAGCCAACGGAACTGTATACCTGGTCAAACGATGGCTTTCATTCACACACATGGTTTGTTATGTCCTTTGCAGAAAAGCCGCAGATCAGCGGTACGGTCAGCATCAAGACCTCCCAGGGGTCAAGTACTGTTGCAATGCCCCAGGATGAGATCGAGGCGTCGCTTATAGACGTCACCGAGGGGGACAAGACCTACCAGTGGCAGTCCTCCACGGACAACGTGAACTGGACGGACCTTGAGGGACAAACCGATAAAGAAATCTACGTCCGAGCCAAGCATACCGGCCGCTGGCTGCGGGTGGCGGTCTCGGCCAAAAACCACGCGGGCGCGCTCTATTCCAACGCCATCATGGTACCCGAATCCACCATCCTGGAGGGCGGCATTGTCTACACCTCCGGGGCGAAGGTGGGAGGCAAGCTCACCACCGCCCGCACGGGGCTTTTGAAAACGATGGAGGACACAGCCCCCGATTCCGTCCACTTCCAGTGGCAGCACAGCCTCAACGGGGAGAACTACTGGGAGGATATTGACGGGGCCACGAGCGCCCAATATACGATACAGGCCGCCGACGTGGGCACTTACCTTCGCCTCGTCGCCACCGTGGACGGCATGACGGGCAAGGTGGTCTCCCCCGCAAAGGAGATCGCCAAGGCTCCCGCCGGGGACACGGTGGCCATGTCGGCGCTCAGCTACGCCGAGGGCGTCGTGACCGTGAGCAGGGCCTTTGAAACCCAGGAATATGTCATGACCCTCTCCGCCAATCCGCCCACGGAGAACGAATGGAAGAGCGCCGTCTCTCCCGCCGCCACGGGTGCGCTGGATTTCCCTGTCAGCGGCAGCTATCTGAACAACTCTGTCTACGTGCACACCCGCCTCAAGGAGACCGCCACCACTCTGGCGGGTACCAAGGTCAAGTATAGCTGTGTCTATACCGGCCAGGGCGAGTATCTGGCCGGGCTGATGCTGAAAAACTCTTCCGGCAGCCCCGTCAGCAACGAAAACTCCAAGGTGGGCCGCATCGTGTCCCTCACCGTGGCTCCCCTGCCCGACACGTATCCCTCCGGCCAGTGGTCGAGCCAGACCGTCAACTGGTACGTGAACAACAATCCCTCCTATCCCGGCGCGGTGGAGCTCTACTCTGACTCCGCCTGCACCACGCCTTTGGAGCGGGACGAATACGGCGTGATCAAGCCCACCACCCGGCACACGGTCTATTACAAGGCCACAAGCTGGACGAACAACGTCATGATCGGCGCTTCCAAGACCATCGGCTACAACCAGATCGTTGACGCGCACATGTACCTCAACGTCTCCAACGAAAACGACCTGTACAGCCTCCAGAACATGTACTTTGAGCACCTGGAAGCCTTCCCGGGTGACGAGATCAGCACCGCCTATACGACGAGGCCTGAGAAATCCTATCTCGGCACACTCACCTTCACCCTCCGGAATAAGCCCGCAGGGGCGGGAGAGCTGGAGCTCACCGTGGACACGGCAACGAAAAAAGTGACCGTGACCGTCCCCGAGGACGCGAAGCCCGGCATCTATTCCTACACCCCCTGCATTGACGGCGTGAAAAAGGAGAACGCGGGCTTTATCGCCGTCACCGTCAAGGAAAAGAGCGCAACCGTCAGCTTTGATGCCAACACGCCCGATTCCGGCATGGGCATCAGACGGGGCGACGCCGCGATGGCGCTTCGTCCCCGGTATGAAACCATGGATGTGGGCGGCATGGAGCCCCAGATCGTCCCGCTGGGCAGCCAGTATATCCTGCCGGACAACGGATTCTTCGTGCCCGACGGATGGGAGTTTAACGGCTGGGACGTGGGCGAATCCGGCGACGGCATCGACGTCACCGAGGATATCGTTGTCAAGGCTCAGTGGACGCCCCACGTCCACAGCATGGTCCATGAGCTCGGCTATGAGAATGACTGCACGCATCCCGGCATGATGGAGCATTGGTACTGCGAGACCTGCGGCAAATACTTCGGCGACGAAAACGGCTTCTACGGCGGCTATGAGGACCCCGCCATGTACATGATCCCCGCTCACGGTCACACCCCCGGCGAGTCGGCGAGAGAGAACGAGACAGAGGCCGGATGCACCAACGAGGGCGGCTATGACACCGTGGTGTATTGTTCGATCTGCGGCGAGGAAGTGAGCCGTGAGCACACCAAAACCGCCGATGCCTTGACCCACAGCCCCGCGGCGGCAGTGTATGAAAATGAGGTATCCGCCGCCTGCACCGAGGCGGGCAGCCACGAAAGCGTGGTGTATTGCTCGGTCTGCGGCGAGGAGCTGAGCCGTGAGGTGCAGACGATCCCCGCCCACGGACACGACCTCACCCTTGTGCCCGCCTCCCCTGCCAGCTGCGTGGAGAGCGGCAATACGGAGCATTACATCTGCAGCCTGTGCGAGAGCCTGTTTGCCGACAGCGCTGGCGCATCTCCGGTGGAGGACAGCCATGATGTCATCCTCGAAGCCCCGGGTCACACGTGGGGCGAGTGGGTGCAGGACGGCGACGAGCTGGTGCGGGAATGCACCGTCTGCCACGAGAAGGATCGCATGGCGGACGAATCCATCCATGTTGCCGGCGCACAGGAATCCGGCGGACTGCGCTATACCATCCATACCGGCGTCGCCCATGGCGAGGCCAAGCTGATTGCCGCCAGCTATGACGCAAACGGCAAGCTGCTGGCCGTGCGGGTGATCACCGTCCAGATCGGTGTGGGCGATACCGTGGGAACGGTGAGCGGCCTGCCCGAGGGCGCGGAGTATCGCCTGTACCTCCTGGACGGCGACACGTGGACGCCTCTGTGCGAAGCGGAGACCATCGAATAAGGAAATAGATATCAACAAAAAACCAGCACGGCGGAAATAATCCGCCGTGCTTTTTTTACAGCCACGGGCAACAGACTTCCCTGTAACGTAAAAACAGCGCGAAGCTCCAGATCCTATCGGAGCTCCGCGCCGGGGATGTACAAGCAAGAAAAGCCGGAGAGCTTTCGCCTGTTTGGGGCAGTCCTCGTCCTTGGTCAGCAGGCAACCGCAGCCCCTCTCGTACAGACTCAAGAAAGGCTCATTCTCCCCATACAGTTTCCGGAAGCATTGAGGACAAAGCTGCCCAGCCCCTTCAACAAAGTAACGGCGAAGTGTGATCGGGGTTTCGACGGAATATGGTGTTGGTTTGCCACAGCGGGCGCAGAGTTCGATCATATCTCTTATCCTTAGGTCTACACGATTGCTCTTCTGCTCATCACAGCAATTCATCTGGACATATAGGCTTTATCTTTTCATTTTAACGGATATTCCCAGTTTCGTCTACATTGGAATAGAAAAGACTCCGCAAAAAGGCGGAGTCTTTTCTTCAAAATGTTGTTCATTCCAACAAATAAAATAGTTTCTTTAAAATACACGCCAATTTGGCATTTTTTGCCCACATTCTGTCGAGAATCCATTGACACGTTAGGTTTGTTATGATAACATAAATATGTTTTATTCCCGCTGTTTTTCGAAATTCATGTTGTTATTTGCAACATTTCAGGAGGAATCCTTTTGAAAAAACTTTCTCTCACCCAGTTTTCTCAGGCTGTAACCGCCCGGCGGAAGGCCATCCATATGACACAGCTTCAGCTCGCGCAGGCGGCGGGCATGAACCGTTCGGTGCTCAGCAAGCTGGAAAGCACAGAGTACACGCCGTCTATCGACCAGCTGCAGGCGCTATGTGAGGCGCTTTCGCTGGAGCCCACAAGCTTTTTTATGGAGGAAGAAACACAGGTTCCTTCCCTTTCCCGCCCCCATCGGATCGCCGTGGCGGGCACGGGATATGTGGGGCTTTCCCTCGCGGTGCTTTTGGCGCAGCACAACCCGGTGACCGCGGTGGATATTCTCCCTGAAAAGGTGGAAAAGCTGAACAGCTTTACATCTCCTATTCAGGACGAATATATCGAGCGATATCTGGCGGAGGCAAAGGCCGGTCAGCGTAAGCTGACGCTCACCGCTACCACCGACGGTGCTGATGCCTATCGGGATGCGGATTTCATCCTCATCGCCGCCCCCACCAATTATGATCCCAAGCAAAACTTTTTTGACACCTCCGCCGTGGAGAGTGTTTTGCGTCTGATTCAGGAAAGCACCAAGGATCTGGCGGACAAGCCCACGGTCATCATCAAATCCACCGTGCCTGTCGGGTATACGGAGCACATCCGTCAGACACTTGGCATGGAAAACATTCTGTTCAGCCCCGAGTTTTTGCGGGAATCCAAGGCGCTGTACGACAATCTTTACCCCAGCCGGATCATTGTGGGATGCGACGAGACCACGCGCGCGCAGGCGGAAGTCTTTGCTTCCCTGCTGCAGCAGGGCGCCATCAAGCATCCGGTGGAAACCCTGTTTATGGGCTTTACCGAAGCGGAGGCCACAAAACTGTTTGTCAACACCTATCTGGCGCTGCGTGTCAGCTATTT
>CADBTM010000109.1 GCA_902797555.1 Oscillospiraceae bacterium | reverse complement strand
GCGATATGGCGGGCACGCTTGATGGCCGTGGTCAGCTGACGCTGATGCATGGCGCAGGTGCCGGTCATGCGGCGAGGCAGGATCTTGCCCCGGTCGGAAGTGTACTTCCGCAGCTTGGCAGTATCCTTAAAGTCGATGCTCTCAACCTTATCCACGCAGAACTGGCAAACCTTCCGGCGGCGGCGATTGTCACGCGCCGGACGCTCCGGTCTGTTATTTTCTTTTTCCATGATCGTTCCTCCTTCTGAAAAGGTTAAAACGGGAGTTCGTTGTCGTCTCCGGGCAGGGCAGCGAATTCGTTGCCTCCGGGCAGGTCGCCCATGGGATCGTAGCCGCCGGTGGATTCCCGACGAGCGGCGGTATCCCGCTTGGACTCAGCGAAGTAGACCTCGCTGGCGACGACCTCAACGCTCTTGCGCTTTTGGCCGTTCTTATCCTCCCAGTTGCGCACCTGGATCTGACCCTCGACAGCCACAAGCTGTCCCTTGGCGAAGTTCCGGCTGACAAACTCGGCGGTGTTGCGCCAAGCCACGATGTCGATAAAATCGGTCTGGGGCTGTTCACCCGTGCGGGTAAAGCTGCGGTTGACAGCAAGGGTAAAGGTGACGACGGAAATCCCATTGGGGGTCTTGCGAAGTTCGGGGTCGGCAGTCAGTCTGCCCATCAGAATCGCTTTATTCAGCATTTCCGTTCCTCCCTATCAGTCTTCCTTCGCAACGATGATCGAGCGGATGACACCCTCGGTGATTCCGAAGATACGATCGAGCTCGGCGGGGAACTCGGGCTTGCTCTCAAACTCGACGAAGACGTAATAGCCCTCGTTCATGTCGTCGATGGCGTAAGCCATGCGGCGCTTGCCCCAGGGATCGACCTTGATGATCTCTCCGTTTTCGGCGATCAGGTTGGTAAACTTCTCCACCACGGCATTGATGGCCTCTTCGGTCAGCGTGGCGTTGACGATGAAAATCGTCTCGTACTTACCGGTGATTTTCGGCATTCTCTTTGCACCTCCTTCTGGACAAATGGTCTGCGCATAACGCAGACAAGGATAACATAGTTATGATACACATCCCCGGGGCAAAAGTCAAGCAAAACTTTCAGTTGACGCAAAAAAATCTCTGTGTTATGATAAAACATGGTTTCTTACCTTGAGCGAATCGGAGGGAGCGCATGAAAGCGATCGTGAAAAAGTTTGTCCGCCTGCTGGTGGGCCTGGCCATCATGAGCTTTGGCTCGGCCATGGCGCTGGTGGCCGATCTGGGCATGGAACCCTGGGACGTGCTCAACGACGGCATGGCAAAGTTTTTGCAGGGGCACATCAACATCACTCTGCCCAACGGCGGCGACCTCATCACCTTCGGACGCGCCAACATCACCATCGGTCTGATCATTTTGCTCATCGACGTTTTGTGCAAGGAAAAGGTGGGCTTCGGCACCTTTATCAATATTCTCATCTGCGGCAATATCGTGGACTTTTGCACCGGCGATATGTTCCCCGGCTTTGCCCTGCTGCCCGACTATCGCGGGCTGGCCATGAGCGTCAGTCTTGTCCCCCGCCTGATCCTGTGCGTGCTCAGCCTGCTGCCCGCCGCCTTCGGGATGTATGTGTATATGTCCGCACGCCTTGGCTCCGGTCCCCGGGACGGGCTGATGGTGGTGCTGACCAAACGTCTGAAAAAGTGGCCTGTGGGCGGCATCCGCGTGCTGCTGGAGGGCTGCGCTCTCTTGCTGGGCTGGATCCTGGGCGGCCGCGTGGGCGTGGGCACCATCATTTTGGTGCTGCTGTCCGGCCCCGTGATGCAGGTCATCTTCAAGTTGGCCAAATTCGACGTGCGCCAGCTTCGGCATGAGACCATTCCCGAGACCATTGCGGCTTTTCGCAAAGCCGCAGCGAAAAACACTTGATTTTTTGCTTCAAATCCGTTATAGTATAACAGTACGGGAAATCAGAATTGCCGGAGGATCCGGGGACGCGGTTTTCCGGCAAGACAGGCTGGAATAGCTCAGTCGGTACACCCGCCGCAGCGGGCGTGCAAGGCGGCAACCGCGTAAGCGGCTCTTGGCCGCCTGCAGAGCAGCGGATCCATATTGGTGTTGAAAAGCAATATGCTGGAATAGCTCAGTCGGTAGAGCAGCTGATTCGTAATCAGCAGGTCGCGTGTTCAAGTCACGTTTCCAGCTCCAAAAAGAAAGACACGCCTTTGGCGTGTCTTTCTTTTTGGAAACCTGACCATTTTACGGCGGAAGGCACGCTTTGGCGTGTCTTTTTTCTTTCATATCTTGAGCGACAGTGTGGTGACCCGGTCGCCCTGACGGGTGAGGCGGACAGCGCCGGCCAGAGCATCGGGGCCGTCGTCATAGCGCCCCATGGGAAACTGCTCCAGTTGGCGCAGCAGAAGCACCTGATCCCGGCGAAAGCGGATATAGCCGTTGCGGATATCGGGCTGGAGGCTTTGGATGCGCATCACCTTGTCCCCCGAGGCGCGCACCTCCCGCAGGGGAAGATACAGCCGCGCGGCGGCGCTCTCGGCGGCGAGACGCTCCTTGAGGAACCACTGGAACTGATTGGTTTCGGCGCCGAAGGCAGCGTACTGCCCGCCGTATTCCCGCATCAGCCAGCGCGCCTTTTCCAAAACATCCCGGATGATGTCGTCGGGGTGACGGCGATCCAGATCGGCGTCCAGCACATAGATCAGCCCACTTTGGTCGTGGCGCGCCAGTGTGACGATTGCCGAATAGTCGCTTTCGGCGCTTTTGCCCAGACTGGGGTCGCAATAGCCGAAGAAGGTAAAACCCCGGCGCAGGTCGAGCTCGCTTTCGTCATAAAAACGGAACCACTCTCCGGGAAAAAGCCGTGCGGAGGGGTCGATGGGGGTGTTTTGCATCTCCTGATAAAAGGTGTCCTCCCCCTCGGAAACCATCATGCACATCAGGCGGTAATAGTCTGCCTTTGCCCGCCACAGCACCCGCGTCCCCGCCAGCATCTCCCGGCGGTGGGCGGAGAAAAACCGGCGGGCGGTTTTGTCCCGTCGGGGGTCGCGCAGGTCGGTATACAGCTTGCGCCACGTCTCCCACAGCGGACTGCGGGAAAACCGCTCCACCGCCTGCAGCTTCATCCCCCGGTAGGCGGGGTTGTCCAGCAGACGCACCAGCAGGGAATCGTGGTGAAGCACCGTTCCCACAAAAACGATGGAGGTATAGGCGTCGCCCGCCTTGCTCACCGCGCCGAAAAACCACCGCCGCAGCTTTTCCCGGCTGTCGGCAGAGAGCACGTCCTCGTCGTTTTCAATGTCGTCCAGCAAAATCAGGTCGGGTCGGCGGGCGCCGTGCCGACGGCCGCGCAGCTTTTGCCCCGAGCCCAGCGCGTCGATGCGCACGCCGTTTTTCAGCAGGATGACGCTGCTTTTCCACACCTTGCCCCGCATATCGCCAAAATCCCGCAGGATGGCGTCGTTGGTTTCCAGCTCGGTTTTGATTGCGTCGAGAAAGGCGGAGGCCTGACTTTCGGTGTCTGAGATGAGCAGGATGTATTTCCGATAGCCGTAGAGCGCCGCGTGGAGCACATTTTGCAGGCTCATCACGGTGGACTTTGCGTGGCCGCGGGGGGCGGCGATGACCAGACGGCAGCCCTCGCCCGACAAAATGGCGTTGAGGTCTTCGCCCAAGGGCACCCGCCCGCCCATGACCTGCTTTGTCCACAGCCGCGCCAGCCGCTTGTGAAAGGCGGGGGTGGGCAGGGTGAAATAGTGGGACAGATAGGCTTTTCCGAACAGGGTCGGATCCCCGGCGCAGCCTTCCCGCGCCACAGGGGGTTCGTCCAACATAAAATAATCCCTCCTTTCCGCATATCCTGACGGAAAGGAAGGGAAATTGCAATCTTGACAGCGCAGACGCCCCTTTATGCCGCGGGCTCTGTCCACTCCCAGATGTCCTGAACGGTATAATTCAGAGAGGACAGATAGCCGCTGAGCACGGGGAGCACCTCCAGCGTCAGACTGTCGGGGCGGAGCGTCAGCACGCTGTCGTCCTCGCCGTCCTCCAAAAACTGCTGTAGGGAGGCCAGCAGGGCGGAGCTGTCCATCTCCTCCTGATAGGGGTCGATGGTGGGCGTCCACAGACGAAAGCCGGAGGCTTCCAGCGCCAGCCGCTCGTCGTCGGTGACCTCCCGGGTGCAGCTTACCAGCCGGACGCGCACGTGAAGCAGATTTGCGCACATGCGGGAGGCGGCCTGCGCCTCGCTCAGCAGATCGTCACCCGACAGCAGGATCCCCGGGCAAAAGCCCCGGCACCACACCTGACGGAGCGCTTCCCCCTCGTCGGCCAGAATGTCCGACGGGATAAAGAATGCGGCGGCATAGCGTGCGCCCGCCAGCGTATCGAGAATGGAGGTCAGAGCATCGTCGGTCGCGCCGAGAAAGAGCAGGGTGATGTCCCGATTGGGCGGCTCGGGGGGAGCGGGAGGCTGGACAACGGGGGGCGTGTCCGGCCGAACGGGGTTGTCGGGAAGGAGACCGCTGAGGCGGCTGCGCTCGTCGGCCACCTCCTGCAGGGCATCGGCATTGCGGGAGAGGATGGTGGCGTCGCTGGTGGCAGGGGTTTTGCCTGCCACGCGGATGACGGGATAGCCCACGCCGCTGTCGTTGGCGGAGGTGTAGCTGTAATACAGATTGAGCCAGGTGCACACCACCTGAATGGGCACATAGGGCACCTCTCCCCGCCAGCGGGCGGAGATCTGAACCGGGCGGCCGCCATAGGTATAGGTGCGCTCGGTGTCCATCTCAAAATAGATGGCGGCGCCCTGCTTGAAGACGGTGACCAGATTCTCTTCCGGATTGTAGGTGCAGCCCACGCCGTTCAGCCGCTGGAGGGTGGTGTAGGGGACAAAGAACAGACCGTCCTGATAGATGGCCATGCTCTCGTCGCCGGTTTCCCGCAGGAGGGTATCTTCGGTGATGGTGATCACGTAGCTGTCCGCCGCATAGGATGGGGTAAAGCGCGCAAAAACGCCCAGCGCCAGTGCGAGCGCCAGAGCCAAGGCGAGAAAAGTGCGGGCAAGCTTCATGGTTTCACCTCTTTTGATGATGGGAAAGGAGGAACGGTGGCGTCCTCTCCGTTGTTTTCGCTCCCGCCGGGCGCCGCGGCGGCGCTGAGTGCGCTGCTGGGGTTGGCGCTGAGCGGAGAGCTGACCTGGGCCCAGCAGAATACGCTGGGCAATTTGCTTATGCTGGTAGGACAGACGCTGGAAACCGTCGCCGCCCAGGGGCAGGAGCAGCAGGCGTCCTCCTCCGGCGACAGCCGACTGGACGCGCTGGAGCAGCGCCTGGGCGCGGTAGAGCGCGCTTTGGAAGGAAGCGGCTCACAGGCGTAAGGGCACGGGAGCGTCGATCACCATGCTGTCGGGAGTCACGGCGCAGCAATAGGCGCGCACATCCACGCCGGCCTGCACCGCCTGACGCAGCGCCTCGCCAAAGGCTGGATGAGTGCTGTCGTTGGGAGAAAAGGCGGTGACGTTTTCCATCTGGATCACAAAGATCAGATGGGCGCCCAGCCCGGCCTGCTTTGCCCCCATGAGCTCGTGCAGATGCTTGACGCCCCGCAGGGTGGGCGCGTCGGGGAAATAGACCCGCCCGCTGTCCTCCAGCGTGACCCCCTTGACCTCGGCATAGTGGGGGACGCCGTCCACCGTAAAGGCAAAGTCGAACCGGGAGGCGCCGTAGGTCACCTCCCGCCGCAGGTGCTCCATCCCCGGGAGAAATCTTCCGGCGGCGGCAAACTCGCCGAAGGCGGCGTTGGGGGCGTTGGCGTCCATGTTGATGAGACGGGCGCCCTTTTCCACGGCGATAAGATCGTAGGCGGTTTTGCGCAAAGGATTGTCCGACCGGGTGAGCCACACCCGCGCACCGGGCACAAGCAGCTCCCGGCAGCGCCCGGTGTTTTTTACGTGGACGGTCAAAGGGCCCTCCTCCGTTTCCACCTCGGCCACAAACCGATTGGGTCGGCGGACAAAGCGGGCGGGGCAGACGTTGGAATAGTTCAATTTTTTCCCATTTCCTCGGCGACGGCGAGAGCCAGCTCCATCATCTGGGTGAAGGTGTTCTGACGGGCGTCGGCGTCCAGCGCTTCGCCGGTGACGATGTGATCGGAGATGGTGCAGATGGCCAGCGCGTTCTTGTGGGCGCGGGCGGCATTCATATACAGACCGGCAGCCTCCATCTCCACCGCCAGCACGCCCATGTCCATCCAGCCCTGATTGGCGTCGGGATAGGCGTTGTAGAAGGGATCGGAGGACAGCAGGTTGCCCACCTGCATCCGCAGACCCATCTCCGTCCCGTGGCGCATGGCGCTCTCCAGCAGCTTGTAGCTGGCGATGGGGGCAAAGGTGCCGCCCAGACGGAACTGGGAGGCATAGTTGGAATTGGTGCAGGCACCCATGCCGATGACGATATCCCGCAGCTTGAGGTCGGTGGACAGACCGCCGGCCGAGCCCACGCGGATGATGTTGTCCACATCGAAGAAGTGGAACAGCTCATAGCTGTAGATGCCGATGGAGGGGATGCCCATACCGCTGGCCATCACGCTGACGGGGACACCGTGATAGGTGCCGGTATAGCCCTGAATGCCCCGGACGTTGTTGACCAGAACGGGGTTTTCCAGATAGTGCTCGGCAATATACTTTGCCCGCAGGGGATCACCGGGCATGAGGACGGTCTTTGCAAAGGCGCCTTTTTCGGCGGCGATATGAGGAGTGGCCATAGTTTACTTCCTTTCTGTTTTGTTGAGGATGAGATCCTCGGTTTTCCGTTTGGGAACGTAATGCACGTCGTTTTCGTCGCGGTAGTAGTGATAGTCGCCGCCCTCCTCCAGATCGGGCATGACCACCGTTTCATCGGGCTTGCCCAGCGCGATGACAAAGCAGGGCTGGTAAACGGGATCGAGCTCCAGCGCGGCGGCAACCTCATCGGGGCGGAAATTGTTGATCATGCAGCCGCCCAAGCCCATCTCCACGGCGCGGAGAAGGATGGTGTGGGCGCAGATGCCGATATCCTTCATAAACCGCTGGAGGCCGGGACCGATGCGGGTGTCGTAGCACATGACGATAAAGCCGGTGGGGCAGTGTCCCGGATGGGGCAGGGTCAGGTCGGGGAGATCCCGCGCCCAGTGGGTGCAGGGCTGGAGCTTGGCACAGTCCTCCTTCGTCCACGCCAGATAGTATTTGAAGGACTGATAGTTTTGCGAGAAGGGGGCGTAGCGGACGCAGTCGATCATGTCGGTGAGCTGCTCTTCGGTGAGACGCACGCTTTCGTCAAACCCGCGATAGCTCCGGTCGGCCTTTAAGAGATCTTTCAGCATGAGTTCTTCCTCCTGTATGTATGTCGGTTGCGGTCAATCGTGGATCTGCCAGTCGATGGGCGGGATGCCGTTTTGCTCCAGAAAGGCGTTGGCCTTGGAAAAATGCCGGCATCCGAAAAAGCCCTGATAGGCCGAAAGGGGGCTGGGGTGGGGTGCCGCCAGCGCCAGATGGTTCATCTCCTGGATGAGAGGCAGCTTTGCCCGGGCGTTGCCGCCCCACAGCAAAAAGACCATGGGCTTTTCTCTTGCGTCCAGCGCGCGGATCACGCTGTCGGTAAAGGGCTCCCAGCCCTTGCCCTTGTGGGAATTGGGCTGACCCGACCGGACGGTGAGAACGGTGTTGAGCAGCAGCACGCCCTGTCTTGCCCATTCCGTGAGCTCCCCGTGAGAGGGAATGGCGCACCCCAGATCGGTCTGCAATTCTTTATAAATATTTTGCAGAGAGGGCGGCGTGGGCACGCCCCGGCGCACCGAAAAGGCCAGCCCGTGGGCCTGTCCCTCGCCGTGATAGGGATCCTGACCCAGAATGACGGCCTTTACGTCGTCATAATCGGTATAGCGCAGGGCGTTGAACAGATCCTCCCGAGGGGGAAAGACCGTGCCCTGGGCGTATTCCTCATCCAAAAAGGTCTGCAGATGTACAAAGGACGGGGCGCGCATGGCGTCCTGCAGGATTTCGTCCCAGCGGTTTCCGAAGGAGATCATAGCATACCTCCCCATGTTTTTTCTTATTCTACCACATTCCACGCCGCTTTCAAAGGGAATTTGCAATTTTTACCCGCTGTTTCCATAAAAGATACAAATTTTTCTTGATAAAGCGTAGAATTTCCCGAAACGGTATGGTATACTGATATCAACCGGGAAACCGAGTATTCATTAAGGAGGAGATACCCATGGCATTCTTTGATAAAATCAGCGCCGCCGCCAAGCAGGCCGGAGACAAGGCCAACACCGCCATCGAAATCGGCAAGCTCAACATGAAGATCAAAAGCGAAAACGCCAGCATCGAGCAATTCAAGGCGCAGATCGGCGATCTGCTCTGGGCACAGTATAAAGAAGGCAAGGTGACCGACCCGCAGGTGATCGCCCTGTGCGAGAGCATCGCCGCCGCCAACGGCACCATCGAGGAGCTGGAGGCCAAGATCAACGGACTGAAAGCGGACAACGCCGCTCCCGCCCAGCCGGTGGAGCGCCACTGCCCCCAGTGCGGCGCCGTCATCGCCGATGACGCCCGCTTCTGCAACAGCTGCGGCGTCCGTCTGGACAACCCCGAGGAATAAAAACAAAAAAAAGAAAAGCACTTGCGAAAGCAAGTGCTTTTTTGTGGTGGACGATACAGGAATCGAACCTGTTACCTCCTGTACGTCAAACAGGCGCTCTAGCCAAGTGAGCTAATCGTCCATCGCTCAGTGCCTTTATAGTATACGACGGACAAGGCAAAAAGTCAAGAACAAATTTTAAAAAAAGAGGCTTTTCGGCCTCTTTTTGATGAAATCGCTTAGAAGATGTAGGAGACGCACCCCAGCACATCCATATAATTATCGGTGTCCATACGGATGGTGTGGTCGTCGATCAGACGGAATCCGGGGAACCAGGAGTAGCGCACGGCGTCCCGATGCTCCTTGTAGGAGAGCTCCAGCGTAAAGTGCTTGGGCAGGGTACAAAGAGCGTCGGTCAGATCCTGCTTGCAGGCCTCCTCGGCGGCCGCGCGGATGCGGCGGCAGGCCTCGTTGGGATGGAGGCAGCGGATCATGCCGCCCAGACCGTCCTTGACGGCAACCGTCTTGAGCTTGGGATGGACGTTTTGGGCGAGGGAATCCTCGGTGAGCATTTTGTCGCCGGTGAGCAGCACAGAGGGCACGCCCTCCAGCGCGCAGGCATAGCTGAACAGCAGAAACTCGGTGCAGATCATGCCGTTGAGGCGGACAGAGGTGGTCTTGGTGGAATAGGTGTGGGAGAGGGGATTGCCCCGGCGGCCGGCGGCCGAATGATATCCCACGAACATGGCGGCGTCAAAGGTGCTGTCCACACCGTAGGCCATGGCATAAGGGTGACCGTTCCAGCTGCGGATGATCTGAGCGCACTCGGGGAGCTGGGTGGGATCGATGTTGATGGCGGAGCCATGGGCATCCTTGATGAGGATCTCGGTGGCTCCGGCGGCGATGGCGCCCTCGCAGGCGGCCACGACCTCGTTGGTCATCTGCTGGGTGTGCATTTTTGCGGTGGCCAGATCGGTGACGGGATGGGTCTGGTTCCACGAATTGGTGAGGGTAGTGCCCTCGATGTCGGCGCTGATGAAGACTTTCATGGAAGGCACCTCCTTACAGGCAGAACTGCACCGCCCGCAGCACGTTGAGGAAGTCGTCGGTCTCCATGCGCACGGTGTGGTCATCCACCAGCGTAAAGCCGGGATAGAAGGACTTGCGCACGGCGTCCCGATGCTCTTTGTAGGAAACCTCAAAGACGAAGTGCTCGGGCACCTTGCCCAGCGCGTCCTTCAGATCCTGCTTGCAGGCCTCCTCGGCGGCGGCGCGGATCTTTTTGCAGGCGAGGATGGGATTGAGGCAGCGGGTGGCGCCGCCCAGACCGTCCTTGACAGCCACGGTTTTCAGATTGGGATGGATGTTTTGCTCCAGCGTGTCGTCGATCAGGCCGCGGTCGCCGGTGAGCAGCACGGAGGGCACACCCTTGGTGGCGCTGGCCAGAGAATAGAGCAGGAACTCCGAGCAGATCATGCCGTTGAGCCGCACCTCGGTGGTGATGGTGGAATGGGTGTGGGAAAGGGGATTGTTCTTGCGTCCGGCGGCAGAATGATAGCCCACGAACATGACGGCGTCAAAGCTCTCGTCGATGCCGTCCACCATGCTGAAGGGGCTGCCGGACCAGCCGCGAATGACCTCCACGCATTCGGGAAGCTCCCGCACGTCGATGTTGATGGCCTCGTCGTGGGCGTCGTTGACCAGAATATAATCCGCTCCTGCGGCGATGGCGCCTTCACAGGCAGCCTTGACCTCGGCGGTCATCTGCTTTGCAGCGGCAGGATAGAGATCCTTACCCCGTTCGGTTTCGTCCCAAAGAGTGGTGAAGGTGGTGCCTTCGATGTCCGCGCTGATAAATACCCGCATGTTGCGTTCCTCCTTCAAGAGAAAATTCATACCTGTATTTTATCACGTTTCGGGATGGGAAACAAGAGGGGAGGCGGAATATCCACATCTTTTCACAGGGCTTTTCCACCGTTTCCACAGAGTTTTCCACCTTACAGCAGGCCGGAGGCCACCCAAGCCGCCCCCACCGCCGCGCCGCCCAGCAGCAGCCAGATCAGGTTGTCGGGGGTGATCCGCCGGGGATGCTTTTCGGGGGTAGGGGTGTATTCCTGCGCCAGCGCTTCGGCCAGACGCACCAGATCCTCCTCGGATCGCAGGGGCGGGTCGCCCTGCCCCCGGGAGAGAATGAGGATGGCGCGTTCCACCCCCTCTGCCGCCGTGTCGATGACCAAGGCCTGTCGGGTTGTGCTTTTTACCATAGCTCCTCCTGTTCTTCCGCGCCGTGCAGCGCGACGGCCAGCACGGACATATCGTCTCCCGCGCCCGCGGCAGCGGCACGGGCGATCCATTCCTCTGCCACCGCCTCGGGGCGCTTGCTGCCGTTTGTCCGGAAAAACTGCTCGGGGTCGGGCAGCTCCCACGCGCCGTCGCTGAGCAGCAGCAGTCGATCCCCCGGCTTGAGGCGGAGGGTGATCGGACGGGCGGGATAGCCTGCGGGCTCGAGCCCGGCGGGCAGCGCCTTTGACGCGATGCGGGTCAGTTTGCCCTCCCGCAGCAGCAGGCCGGGCGCCGCGCCGTATTTGAGCAGCGACGCTCTCCCGGTAAACAGGTCGATCTCCGCCAGATCCAGCGTGACGAACCCCCACTGGGGAAAACGGGCGGCCAGCACGGGCAGCACCGCCGCCACTCCGCTTGCCAGACTGCAGCCTGAGCGCGCAAACCCTGCCACCAGCTCTACCGCACGGCGGGAGGCCTCGTTTGCCGCCTCGCCCGTGCCCATGCCGTCGGACAAAAGGAGGATCAGCCGACCGTCGTCGGTGATGAGGTGCAGCAGACTGTCGCCGCACACCTCCTGCCCGTCCTTTGCCCGGACGCAGGAGGCAAGCTCGGGCTCGAGCAGACGGCGCTGGGTGAGGGTATAGGCCGCGCCCCTGGCGGTGCGCACCGGCTTTGGCGGCAGGAGAGAGACGCCCAGCGCCCCCTCCAGCGAGCGCACCATGGGGCGGGGATCGTCCAGCCCGGAGGGACGACCGGCGGGAAAGAGCAGATCCACCCGCAGACGGCCGTCGTGGGTGAGCACCTGTGCTTTTGCCCCGGGGATGTAGGCATGGATCACCCGGGACACCCGATCCTCCAGCACGGGATCGGGAGCACCCCGGCGCAGGGCGGCGCCCAGGAGGGTCTCCATGCTGTCATACTGGGCGGACAGGACAGACTGCATCGCGGCTTCGCGGCTTTGTCTTGCCTGACGGCGGAGGGATTCCCGATAGGCGTCGTTGACGGCGCCGCAAAAGCGCTCGGCCCGCGGGCAGCTCTCCACAAACCAGGGAGGAAGGTCGCCGGGTTCCAGCCCGTGTCGCGCCCGCAGGGCGTCGGCGGCGTCGGACAGCATGCGGCGCATATCGTCGTCCCTCTGCCAGCAGCGGGACAGATTCTTGCACGTGCGGCAGGCCGCCTCGCAGGCGGCGCGATAGACCGTGCTCAGATCTCCGGGATCGGCGGGCGCCTCTCCCGCCAGCGCCTCACGGAGGCCGGATACCGCCTGCCGGAGGGCAGGCAGAGTGAGGGAGAGATCCCTTCCCGCAGGGCGTGACAGACCGGAAAGAGCGGCGCGGATGCGCTCCCGCAGGGCGGAGGGAAGCAAGGTATAGGCCGCCGCAGCGGCCAGCGCCTCGGCAAACAGGGTGCTTTTTCCCAGCCACAGGCAGACAGCGCCGCACACGGCGGCAAAGCTGAGGGCGCAGGGGCGGACACCCTTTTCCCGCAGTGCGCCGCAGCCCAGTCCCGCCAGCGACAGCGTGAGAGCGGTGAAGGGGGCTTGTCCCAGCGTCAGATCGGCGCAGGCGCCGAAGACCGCTCCTACCGCCGCACCGGGCGCCGCCCCGGCGGCGCAGGAGGCACACAAAACGACAAAGGCACCGGCTGCCATCCCGGGAGAAAAGCCCCACGCCCGCAGGGGGAGCAGGGCGGGCAGCAGTCCCAGCAGAGCGGTGAGCTTGCCCCACGTCCAGCCCTGCCGCGCCTGACGAAGCAGCAGGGCAAACCCGCTGCACAAAAGGGCGGCGCACAGCGTCAGCAGCCCTTCCCGCAGGGAGACCGCCGTCACCCCCAGCGTGCACAAAAGCGCCACCCCGGCGCACAGGGGATAGAAATAGCGCCTGCGGGCGGCTTCGGTTTCGTCGAGCACCAGACGGCAGGTGAGCATGACGGCCACCGCCGCCGCCGAACTGAGACCGGTTTTGCCCCCCTGCACCACATAGGTGAAAAACGCGCCCGCCCCGGCAAAGACCGGATGGGAGGCCGCCGCGATATATGCGATGCCGAAGGGGGCGATCCCCTCGCCCAGCGAGGACAGGGCAAACCCCGCCCCCAGCGCCGCGCCCATCCCCTGATGGAGCAGCAGCTTGTCCCCCGCAGGCCGGGGCTTTGCCCGGGAGCGCAGCCGCACCCCACCCCGTCGCTTTTGATCCATTGTTTTCGCTCCTTCCCGATTTTTGGTGTTTTCTCCATTGTAGGGGGGAAGGAGACGGAAACCTGTCCGGAAATGGCAGGGGAAATAGAAAACGGGTTTTTCGTCAAAAAACGGAAAAGACCTTTGTCGGAGATTGCATTTTTCCTCGCAACATGATATGATAGCTGACGGCAGAATACTGCAATTTCGTCTTTTGACGGGAGGTAGGGCACATGGAAAAGCTTCGCGGTTTTTTGAAAAAGAAGGACGTGGAGATCTCGCTCAAGCGTTATGGCATCGACGCGCTTGGCGCAATGGCACAGGGATTGTTTTGCTCGCTGCTCATCGGCACGATCCTGAAAACGCTGGGACAGCAGATCGGCTGGAAGATGCTCACCGACGTGGGCACCTATGCCATGGCGATCTCCGGCCCGGCCATGGCCATCGCCATCGGCTATGCCCTCAAGGAGCCGCCCATGGTGCTCTTTTCCCTGACGGCGGTAGGCTGGGCGGCCAACGCCGAGGGTGGCGCCGGCGGCCCGCTGGCCGTTCTCGTCATCGCCATCGTCGCCGCGGAATGCGGCAAGCTGGTGAGCAAGGAGACCAAGATCGACATCCTGGTGACCCCCGCGGTGACGGTTTTTGTGGGCGTGGCGCTGGCAAAGCTTATCGCGCCCCCCATCG
>CADBTM010000108.1 GCA_902797555.1 Oscillospiraceae bacterium | reverse complement strand
GAAAACGGCCTTGAGGAAGCTGTTGCCATAGTCGAAGAAATAAGTGCCGCGGTCGTGGAACTTGCAGATCATCTCGTAATGGTGGCGCAGAGACTTGTCCACCAGCACCCGGAAGCCCTCGGGATCCTTGTCCAGCATCTCGGTGCGCTGGGCAAAGGTGAGACCCTGGGGGCAATAGCCGCCGTCATAGGGGACGTGGCAGGAGGTCTGATCGCTCATCAGATCCACGGGAACGTTGTTATCATACAGGTATTCCAGCAGATCGACGATGTTGCCGTGATAGGCGATGGCGCAGGCCGTCTTGTCCTTCAGGTGGGCGCGGGCCATGGACAGCGCTTCCTCAAGAGAATCGGTGCGCTCGTTCACCCAGCCCTGGGTATAGCGGGTGTCGATGCGGCTGTCGTCCACCTCGGCGATGATGGACACCGCCCCGGCAATATAGGCCGCCTTGCCCTGGGCGCCGCTCATGCCGCCCAGACCGGCGGAGACGAACAGACGTCCCGCCAGGTTGCCGTCCTCGGGGATGCCCAGCTTGAGCCGTCCGGCGTTGAGCAGGGTGTTGAAGGTGCCGTGGACGATGCCCTGCGGACCGATATACATCCATCCGCCGGCGGTCATCTGACCGTAGTTGGCCACGCCCAGCGCGGCGGCGCGGTTAAAGTTTTTCTGATCGTCAAAGGCACCCACCATCAGACCGTTGGTGATGATGCACCGGGGCGCCAGCTTGTGGGAATGAAACAGACCCAGCGGGTGGCCGGACATGACCACCAGCGTCTGCTCGTCGGTCATGACCTCCAGGTATTTCTTGATGAGGCGGTACTGCATCCAGTTCTGGCACACCTGACCGGTCTCGCCGTAGGTCACCAGCTCGTAGGGGTAAAGCGCCACGTCAAAATCCAGATTGTTGTCGATCATCACCTGAAAGGCCTTTGCCTCGACGCAGTTGCCTTTGTATTCGTCGATGGGCTTGCCCCAGATGCGCCCCTCCGGGCGGAAGCGATAGCCATAGATGCGGCCGTGCTCCTCCAGCTCCTGTGCAAATTCCTTTGCCATCTGGGCGTGATGCTGCTTGGGGATATAGCGCAGGGCGTTGCGGATGGCGAGAGCCTTGTCGGCCTGAGAGAGATGCGCCTCCCGACGGGGTGCGCGGCGATGCCCCGGCTCAAAGGCGGGATAGGCGGGCAGCTCGTCGTCCAGACGGATCGTCATTGCGTCTTGCGGGCGAAATTCCATAGGGAGACCTCCTTTTATCATATCGAAAAAACAATTTTTCCTTGCGGCAGACTATTGACGAAAACGGGGGAAATCCAGTAAGATAGAAGAAAGAATCAAAACAACCCAAAGGGAGGGGTCACCGTGCGCAATCCCACAGCGGAAGCAAGCGAAGGCATCGAAGAGCTGATGCAGGTCATCGCCGCTCTCGACGATCCGCAGGAATGCAGGGCGTTTTTTGAGGATCTTTGCACCGTGCAGGAGCTGATGCTTTTTTCCCAGCGGCTGCAGGTGGCAAAGCATCTTCTGGCCGGGGAGACCTATGAAAGCATCCGGCAGAAGATCCCGGTGAGCAGCGCCACCATCACCCGGGTAAACACCGCGCTCCAGTTCGGCAAGGGCGGGTATCACGCCGCACTGGGCAAAAAGCGGGACTGAGGTTTATTCAAAATCGGGAACCATGCGCTCCAGCAGATCGTTGAGCGCCTCCGACCGCACCAGCGCCTCCACGGCGCGGATGTCCGGCCACAGCTCCCGGTCGACCTCCATAAAGTCCACCTTTTCCCGGACCAGAGCATAGACGGCCTCGCCGATGGGGGAGAGCCCTGTGCCGCAGCCGCCCACGCGGCGGCGGATATCGATGGCCTGACAGGCAGTAAGAAGTTCATAAGCGAGAACAGAGCGGGTATTTTCCAGAATGGTACCCGCTTTTCTTGCGGCCGTCGTGCCCATGGAGACAAAGTCCTCCTGATTGGCAGAGGAGGGGATGGTGTCCACCGAAGCGGGATGGGCAAGCACCTTGTTTTCCGACGCCATGGAGGCGGCGGTATATTGGACGATCATAAAGCCGCTGTTGACGCCGCCCTCGGTGGTGAGAAAGCGGGTCAGTCCGTTGGACAGGGCGGCGTTGACCATGCGCTCGATGCGGCGCTCGGAAATGCTGGCGATCTCGGAGCAGGCGATGCCCAAAAAGTCAAAGGGCAGCGCCATGGGCTCGCCGTGGAAATTGCCGCCCGAAATGACGGCCTCATCCTCGGGGAAGAGCAGGGGATTGTCGGTGACGGCGTTGAGCTCGATCTCCACCTTTTCCCGGACAAAGGCCAGGGCGTCGCGGATGGCGCCGTGCACCTGAGGAATGCAGCGGAGGGCGTAGGCGTCCTGCACCCGCAGGCCCTGTGCCTTTTGCAGGATCTCGCAGCCCTCGGTGAGCAGACGCATGTTTTTCGCCACGCGGATCTGACCCTTGTGGCCGCGGACAGTGTGCATCCGCTCCTGAAAGGCGTCCAGCTGGCCGGTGAGGGCGGTGAGGGTGAGGGAGGCGATGAGATCGGCCATGCGGGCGGACAGAATGGTGTCATACAGATGGAGTGCCCCCACGCTGGTCATGGCGCAGGTGCCGTTGGTGATGCCCAGACCTTCCTTGGAAACAAGGGTGTCCAGCACGGGGATCCCGGCGCGCTCCATGGCCTCCCGGCCGGAGAGCAGCTCGCCCTTGTACCACGCCTGACCCCGACCCAGCAGCACCAGACCCATGTGGGACAGGGGCGCCAGATCGCCGGAGGCGCCCAGCGAGCCCGTTTGGGGGATATAGGGCACGACGTTCTTGTTGAGCATTTCCACCAGCATCTCCACCAGCACGGGACGCACACCGCTGATGCCCCTGCAGAGGGCGTTGGCGCGCAGCAGCATCATGCCCCGGGCTTCCTCCTCGGAGTAGGGGTCGCCCGTTCCGGTGCAGTGGCTGAGGATCAGATTGGTGGAAAGCTGGCTGCTCATATCCTCCGAGACAGCCACGGTGGCAAAGTCACCAAAGCCGGTGGTGATGCCGTAGGCCACTCTTCCGTCGCCGGCGATTTTTTCGGCCAGCGCACGGGAGCGGACAAGCGCTTCCATGGCCTCGGGTGCCAGACGCACCTGAGCGTGATAGCGGGCGACAGCCACAAAGGATTCCAGTGTCAGGCTCTGCCCGTCCAAAAGGACGGAGGTAATGGCTCTGGGATCGTGCATATAAAAGCCTCCTTGCTTGGTGGAAATGACGGTTTCCGCCTGTGTTTTTTACTTGATTTTAGTTTACAACATAGAAGAAAAGGGGTCAACGCATTGACAAAAGCTTTTTTGTCTTCTTTTCTGTGCTTGCGGAGTAGCCCGCTTTTACACTGCCGCGCTATCACTTTATCGCGGGAAAGAGCATTGACAAACCGTGCCGCGTCTGCTATGATGATTGCGGAAAAATCCCGCACCCTGCCGCCGGGTAGGGTGAACGGCGCACGATCCCATTCGTTAGGCCTTTGCAGAATGGGATGGGGCGCTTTTTTGTTTATCCGGAGGAACCTGTATGCATCACGAAACGCCGCTTCACCGCTTTGCCCGCTACGCATCCCTCAATGTGCTGGGGATGGTGGGCATCTCGCTGTATATTCTGGCGGATACCTTTTTTATCGCCCGGGGTCTTGGAGAAAACGGCCTTGTGGCCCTCAATCTGGCCATTCCCATTTTTAACTTTATCTCGGGAGCGGGACTGATGCTGGGCGTGGGCGGCAGCACGAAGTACGTCATCGCCCGGGCCAGAAGTCGGGAGGACGAGGCGCAGGCCGCCTTCCGGGGGACGATGGCGCTGGCGGTGGGAATCTCGGTGATCCTCATGCTGGCGGGGCTGCTTTTTTCCCGTCAGATCACCGCGCTCCTGAAGGCTGACGAGCGGGTGTTTGAGATGACCAATATCTATCTGAAGATGATCCTCCTGTTCACCCCGGCCTTTGTTTTCGAGCAGATCTTTGTGGCCTTTACCCGCAGCGACGGCGCGCCGGGACTGAGCATGGCGGCGGTGCTGTCGGGCAGCCTGTTCAACATCCTGTTTGACTATCTCTTTATCTTTCCTCTTCATCTGGGCATCTTCGGCGCGGTGCTGGCCACTGTTTTTTCTCCGGTGATCGGCATGATCGTCCTCTCTTTCCGAAGGAAAAAGGCGGGCTTCCGGCTGAAAAACGGCACGCTGAGCGGGAAAACGCTGTGGAGCATCGTCACGCTGGGCGTGCCCAGCATGATCGCCGAGGTGGCGGCCGGTGTGGTGATGATCGTCCTCAATCTGCTGCTGCTCCGGGTGCGGGGCAATGTGGCGGTGGCGGCCTATGGTGTCATCGCCAATATCGCCATCGTGGTCAGCGCCCTGTATAACGGCGTAGCCCAGGGCACCCAGCCGCTGATGAGCGACGCCTATGGGCGGGGAGAGATGGACGGCGCACGGCGGTATCTGCGCTATGCGCTCCTTACGGCGGCAGTCTTTTCCGTGGTGATCTACGGAGGGATGTTCGCAGTGGCGGGCCCGGTGGCCGCCGTGTTCAACCGGGAGAGTGACCCGGTGATGCAGACTCTGGCAGTGCGGGGCATCCGTCTGTATTTTTCCGGAATGTTCTTCATCGGGGTCAACACCATGATCTGCGCCTTTTTCACCGCCACCGAGCGGCCGGTTCCGGCGCAGGCGGTGTCGCTTATGCGGGGCATCGCGGTGGTGCTGCCCGCGGCATTTTTGCTGTCGGCTGTATTTGGGCTGGACGGCATATGGATCACCGTCCCCGTCAGCGAGGGGATCACCGCCCTTGCGGCAGTTATCCTGATGCGTTCCAAAAAAGCGGGCTGAGCCCGCTTTTTTCTATAGGCATTCCTATGGATTTGTGATATACTTGGGACAGAAAGGCGGTGATGGCGGATGGAGCAGGTGCGGGGCAGCAGCCGTTGGCGGCTGACGATCCGCCGGAACTGCGAAGAGATCACCGTCCTGCGGGGCGTCACCTGCGACAAACAGGCGGCGCTGCCCGAAGAGATCTTCGGCCTGCCGGTGGTCGCCCTTGACGACCACGCTCTGGCGCCCTCTGCAAAGCCTGCGGAGGGCGAACAGGTGGAGATCACCTGCGGCCGTGAGGGAAAGGAATGGGACAACGGCAGGCTTGAGGCGCTCATCCTGCCCCCTGCGCTCAAAAGGGTGGGGGACTATGCCCTGATGAGCTGCCGCAGCCTGCACACGCTGGAGCTGTGGGACGACGTGACCGACTGGGGCGGCGGCGCGCTGATGAACTGTTCCAGGCTGAGTCGCTTTGTTCTGCATCGGACGGGACAGCGCTGGGGCGCTTCTCTGGCCTATTTTGCCGACGAGCTGGCGGGCGAGCTGGACATCTCGGTGCGGGACGGGGAGGAGGAACGCGTGCGTTTGCTGCTTCCCGATTATGTGGAGAGCTATGAGGAAAACGGCCCCGCCCACCATTTTGATTACAAGATCTACGGCGCGGGACATCCCTATCATCATATTTTCCCCAAAAAACAGTTGGATCTTGCAGCCTATGACGGGCTGTGGAGCCAGTTTCTGCGGGAGGCGCACGAGGAGAGCGCCGCTCTGCGTATGGCGCGATACCGTCTGAGCCGCCCGGAAGGGCTGAGCGAGGGCGGGAAAGCCCAATACCTTGCCTATCTGCGGGAGCACACAAGGGAGCTCCTTTTGGCGCAGATCGAGGAAAACGACCTTGCGGGCGCCGCGTGGACGGTGCGGGAGCTTTCTCCGGAGCAGTCCGTCTGCCGGGAGGCGGCGGAGCACGCCCGAAAAACGGGGCGGACGGCCATCGTGGCGGTGCTGCTGGACAGCATGCACGCTGCACGCCCCGCCGGGCTGGACGTGCAGTTTGATTTGTAAAAAGGAGCAGACATGGAGCAGCAAAGGCGCGACCTGAACGAGATCGGGCG
The DNA here is from genome assembly GCA_902797555.1 of Oscillospiraceae bacterium. Classification (GTDB taxonomy): domain Bacteria; phylum Bacillota; class Clostridia; order Oscillospirales; family Butyricicoccaceae; genus UBA4644. Next base: position 4,071 of record CADBTM010000108.1, on the reverse strand, counting down.
GGAGATTCTGACCCTCGCCCGCAACGAGCTTTATCTCGATCTGCCCTATCTGGACGCGGCACTGTGCGCCCTGCGGTTTGTCCCGGGGGAGGGGATCACCCTCAGCGTGGCCACCGACGGGGAGAGCCTCTGCTATAACGGCAGCTATCTTGCCGAGCGCTATCTTCGGGGAAACGCGACGGTGAATCGGGCGTATCTTCACGTCATCCTCCACTGCATGCTGCGCCATCTTTCCAAAAAGCAGGGAAGGGACGCCGCTTTGTGGGACGTTGCCTGCGATATTGCGGTGGAGAGCATCGTGGACGCGCTGGCGCTGCCCCATCTGGGAGAGAGCCGCTCGCCCCTGCGGGAAAAGGTGTACGGCGAATGCCGGGAGACCATGCGGGTGCTGACGGCGGAGGGCATCTACCGCCATCTGCTGGAGCGCCGCCCGGGAGAATACGAGCTGGCGCAGCTCCAGCGGGCGTTTTTGCAGGATGACCACGGCCTGTGGGATCCGCCCCGGCGGAACGGAGAGCAAAACGCCCGGCAGGATCGAAAATGGAAGGAGCTCTCCCAGCGCACCCAGACCGGGCTGGAGACCGTTCTTGCGGGGCAGGCCACCGGCGGGGAGGCCGTTCTGGAGCAGATCCGGGTGGCCGCGCGGGACGACGTGGACTATCGCGCCTTTCTCCGGCGCTTTGCCGCCCCCCGTGAGGTGATGCATGTGGACGGGGACGCCTTTGACCCCATCTACTATGCCTACGGCCTGGAGGTTTACGGCAATATGCCCTTGGTCGAGCCGCCCGAAACCCGGGAGGAGCGGCGGATCGAGGACTTTGTTCTGGCGGTGGACACCTCCATGTCCACCCAGGGCAAGGTGGTGCGACAGCTTTTGGAATGCACCTACGCCGTACTGCGCAGCACGGACACCTTTACCCGACGGGTGAACATCCGACTGATGCAGTGCGACAATGTGCTGCGGGAGGAGACCGTCATCCGCGACCTGCGGGAGCTGAAGGACTATATGGAGCATTTCACCCTCCACGGCGGGAGCGCCACCGACTTTCGCCCGGTGTTCGACCGGGTGCGGGAGCTGCGGGAGCAGGGCGCCTTTTCCAACCTGCGGGGGCTGATCTATTTTACCGACGGGATGGGCGTCTATCCGGAAAAGCGCCCGCCCTATGAGGTGGCCTTCGTCCTGCCCGACGAGCCGCCGGTGAGCATCCCCTTTCCCAGTTGGGCTGTCAAGCTGGTGCTGGGCGAGCGGGGCGTGGAAAAGGCAATCGGAGAAACGGAAGACTGGGACGAGCCGGAGGCTATGCCCCAGCTGTAAAGAGGGAAGAACATGAACATCAAACAGGCAAAACAGGAGATCGAAAACACCCTGCGGGCATATCTCACCCGGGACGAGCTGGGCAATTATCTCATCCCCGCCGTCCGCCAGCGCCCCATTTTGCTGATGGGGCCGCCGGGCATCGGCAAGACCCAGATCATGGAACAGATCGCCGCACAAATGGGAGTGGGGCTGGTGGCCTATACCATCACCCATCACACCCGCCAGAGCGCGGTGGGCTTGCCCTTTATCGAGCACCGCACCTACGGCGGGCAGGAGGTGGCCGTCACCGAATACACCATGAGCGAGATCCTCGCCTCGGTGTGGCGGCTGATGGAGCGGACGGGACGGAAGGAGGGCATCCTCTTTCTCGACGAGATCAACTGCGTTTCCGAGACGCTGGCGCCCATGATGCTGCAGTTTTTGCAGTGCAAAACCTTCGGCAACCAGCCGCTCCCTCCCGGATGGCTGATCGTGGCGGCGGGCAACCCACCGGAATACAACCGTTCCGTCCGGGACTTTGATGTGGTGACCCTCGACCGGGTCAAGCGCATCGACGTGGAAGAGGATTTTTCCGTCTGGAAGGAATACGCCCGCGACAAGGGGCTTCACGGGGCGGTGATCTCCTATCTGGACATCCGCAAGGAGGACTTTTACCGCATCGAAACGACCGCCGACGGGCTGCAGTTTGCCACTGCCCGGGGCTGGGAGGATCTGAGCGAGCTGCTGTATGCCTATGAAAAGCTGGGTCTCTCCGCTACCCGGGAGGTGGTGGGGCAGTATATCCAGCTGCCCCGCATCGCAAAGGACTTTGCCAACTATCTGGAGCTGTATGACAAATACCGCCGGATCTATCACGTGGAGGATATTTTGCAGGGAACGTGGCAGACCGTCACCTTGCGGGAGCTGCAGAGCGCACCCTTTGACCAGCGCCTCAGCGTGATGGGTATGTTGCTCAGCCGCCTGCGGGAAAGCGCCAAGGCCGCAAGGATGCAGGACGTCCTGACCGTCCGGCTGCACGAAACCCTGCTCGAGCTCAAAGCGACGCTGCCCGGGCGCACCTGTGCCGAGACACTGCCCGCCATGATTCTGGGACGGCAGCAGGCCATGGCCCGCGCCGAGGAGGCGGGCAGCCTGGACAGAGAGAGCCGGGAGCTTTGCCAGCGGGAGCTGGCCGCACTGGAGGACTACAGCAGCCGTCTGATCCGAGAGGACATCCCGGACGCCGACGCCTTTGACGCCATAAAGGAATGGTTTGCCCCTCAGGTGGAAAAACGCGCCGCCCTGGCGGAGGAGACCGGCAGGCGCATGGACAACACCTTCCGCTTTTTGGAGGAGTGCTTTGGGGACAGTCAGGAGATGGTGATCTTCGTCACCGAGATCACCGCCGGAAAGGACACCTCCTGGTTTGTGGAGCACTTTGGATGCGAGGCCTATTTCCGTCACAACAAGGCGCTTTTGTTTGACGACACCCGCCGGCGCCTCCGGGAGGAGATCGCCGCCGCAAAGGATTTTTCCGTGGATCCGGTCTGATTTGCTTTTTTTCGGAACTTTTTCGGAAGAATCCGGTCTTTATTGGTAGATACCCCCAAATAAAGGAGGACTTGATATGAAAAAACGCACCTGGATCGCCGTTCTTGCGGCGCTTGCTCTGGCGCTGACGCTGGCGGGCTGCGGCAGCTCGGCCAACTCCGCCTATTTCACCGGGGACATGAAACAGTCGTCGGCTCCCACCGCTTCCGCACCCAGTCTGCCCGAATCCAACGGCTATTCCTACGGACAGGATCAGATGGCCTATGATCCCGCACAGCCGGAAATGACCACCGGCAGCCAGCTTCCCGCCAATGTCAAGATGATCTACACCGCCAATCTCCAGATGGAGACCACCGAGTTTGATCGGGCGACCGCCGAGCTGACGGCGCTGGTCAACCGTCTGGGCGGCTATTTTGAAAACAGCGGCGTCAGCAGCTATGGCAGCGGCTATCGCAGCGCGGACTATACCGTGCGCATCCCTGCCCAGAGCTTTGACACCTTCTGCACCGACGTGGGCACTTTGTGCAAGATCAACCGGATCAACCGTTCTGCCGAGGATGTGAGCGAGGCCTATTACGACGTGGAATCCCGTCTCGCCACCCAGCGCACCAAGCTGGAACGTCTGCAGAACCTGCTGGCTCAGGCCGAGGACATGGAGGACATCATCACCCTGGAGAGCGCCATCTCGGACACCGAGCTGCAGATCGAGCGCCTCACCGGTTCCCTGCGGAAATACGACAGTCTGGTGGGCTACGCCACCATCTATATCGGCCTGCAGGAGGTCTATAAGGTCAGCCCCGACGAGGCTCCCGCCATCGGCTTTTGGGCAAAGCTGGGCGCCGCCTTCCGCACCGGAAGCGAAAATCTGGTGGACGGCGCGGAGGAGCTGATGTTGGGCTTTGCGGAAAACTGGGGCGGCTGGCTGGCGTTTGCCATCGTGGTGGTCATCGCCGTCCTGCTGATCCGCCGGTGGGGGCGGCATCGGAAGGAAACCGCCGAAGAACGTCTTGCCCGCCGGCAGGCCAAGGCCGAGCGCAAGGCCGCCAAGCGCGCCCAAAAGGGCAAATCCACCCCGCCTGCACCTCAGACGGAGGACAAAGAATAAGCATACACAATAAAAAAACGCCTGCCAAACGGCAGGCGTTTTTTTGTATAAAGAATCAGAACAGACCGGTGATTTTTCCGTTTTCGTCCACGTCGATCCGCTCTGCGGCAGGCGACTT
>CADBTM010000107.1 GCA_902797555.1 Oscillospiraceae bacterium | reverse complement strand
CCGGTAGGCGGGGCGATAGGCGCCCCGATAGCGGGCGGAGTGGGAAACCGGCGGATAGCCGGCGTCCCGGTATCTTGCCAGATAGTCCCACAGCTCGCCGGGAGAAAAGGCGAAGACGCCCTGTTCGGTGAGGGCTTGCAGCACCTTCAGCTTTTGCACGAAGCAGGCGGTTTCGCCCTTGTGTTCTTCGGCAGATCGGACAAACAGCTCGTTCAGCCGCTCCAGCGGGAAAGCGTTTGCATCCAGCGCCGCCAGCTGCACCCGGACGATGCCGTTGCCGATGTCCTCGGTGAGGGGCAGGGCGGGATCGCGGGGAGTGGCGCTGTATTCCCGCTGAAGATAGCGGAGAGTGGCGGCGGGATCGGTGATCAGATGACCGCCGCCAAACTCATTCTGAAAGATCAGCTTGACCGCGTCGGTGGGCTCCATCAGCGGGTAGCGGACGGCGTGCGCCCGCAGAATGGCCTCCAGCTCGGCGCTCATTTTGCCAGCAGACGGTAGAGCAGGGTGAGCGCCTGACCGCGGGTGCAGCCGTCGTCGGGAGCGAAGGAATCGTCGGAAACGCCCTTGGTGACGCCGGCTTCATACGCCCAAAGAACGGCGTCGTAAATGTCCATTTCGGCCGTCACATCGGCAAAGGGGAGGGTGCCCTCACCGGTCTTGCCTTCTGCCCACAGATAGAGCATGCGGACAGCCCAGCCGCGGGTGAGCTCGGCGTCGGGGTCGATGCCCTCGGTGAGCGCTTCGGGCAGCTCACTGCCGGAGGCTCTGCGCAAAAACTCCACGAACTGACCCACGGTGCAGGCGTTGTCGGGAGCAAACAGACCGTCGCCCACGCCGTTGGAAATGCCGTTTTCATTGGCCCACACAACGGCGTCAAAGTAATAGCTGCCGTATTTTACGTCGGAGAAGGGGGACTTTTCGATGACGGTGATGCGGCCCTGAGGCGCGGCATAGGCTTCGCCCACCGTGCCGCCCAGCACATTCTGAAGATACATGGCCACGATGTCCCGGGTCTTGACGCCGTTGCCGTTGTTGACATAGAGGGCGCCCGCTTCCCTGGCCTCGGACATGACGTAATAGGTGTCGTTGCCGTTGATGATATAGTTGTCGGCCACTACGTTGTACAGCCCCTCGGGATCAAAGGCGGCGCCGGCCACCTCGTTGATGGTGACGCGGGTGACACTGTCGGCACGGTAGAAATTGCCGTAGGCTTCGCCGCCGTCATAGTCCTCGTTGCGGTTGAGGGTGTAGGAAAGACCGCTCACCTGGGCAAAGCCGGGGCAAAGCACCTCGCCGTAGCGCTGGGAGGGGGAGGCGGCGCTTTCCAGCGTCTCCAGCAGCTGGGCACCGGTGAGCTGGATCACGCCCACGCCCATGGGGGAGAAGGGCAGCGCCCGCAGAAGATCGGTTTCGGTGATCTCGCCGGGATAGATAAACTGATCGCAGTTGCCGCCGTTCTGGATGGCGACGATGGGCAGGGTGGTGTCGATGCCGTCCATGTAATTTTCGGCATACCACCGCAGCGCGTCGGCGGTCAGGTCGCCCAGATTGGTCTCCTGCTGCCAGCCGATGCTGTCCTTGCCGGAGAGGATGATCTCACTGACGCCCACAACGGGGGCGGCGCTTCCCTTGGCGGCCTCGGCGGCGGCCAGGATGGCGGCATCAGTCTTGTCCGGAGTGACGGTGAGAGAGGTGATTTCCTTGGTGGCGTTGTTGATGAGGTAGGCGCCCACGATGCACGCGCCGGAGGAGCCGTCCACCGTGATGTCGGCAGAGGACACATAGCCCGGAGCATTGGTGAGGCAAACCGTCACGTCACAGGTCAGCTCGGGAAGAGCGGGCTGGGAGGCGACGCTTTCCACCAGACCGTCCTGCAGATTGTCCGCAACGGCGGGATCGGTGACGCCGTAAACGCCCAGCTTGAGGCCGCCCTCGGTCTCGATGACGGCGGAGGGAGCGAAGGAATAATAGGCTTCGTTGGCAACCACGTTGGCCGCCAGCGCCTGGAAGCCGGCAGGAGCCTTTTCGGCCAGAACGCCCTTGACGCTGCCGTCCCGGTTGACGTTGTATTCGGTCTCGGCGCAGCCCTCCTGCAGATCCTTCTGGGTATGGTAGCGGGTCACGTTGCCGTGATAGACCATGCCGGTGGTGGCATCGCCGTAGGAAAATTCGGCCAGACCCATGGCGGCGGCGTCATATCCGACGGCGTCCATCAGGTTGTAGACCGTCAGACCACGGTCGCTGTTGGCAGCGGCCGAGCCCTGAAGATAGTTGCCGGCATCCACCAGCACCACGTCGGCGCCCTCGCCCTCCAGCTGCGCCTTGACGGCGGCGACGGCGGCGTATTGGGTCACATCGCCCCGGAGGTTGGCAGTGTAGAGCAGAACGGTCTGTCCGTCATAGGCGGGAGCCGCCAGCGCGGACAGGCTGAGACAGGACAGCACCAGGGCTGCCGTCAGCAGCATGCTGAACAGTTTTCTCATGGGGATCTCTCCTTTTTGTTTTTTATGTGAAATACACATATTCAAAAGTAAATGGGGATGCTCGTCACGCCCAGCTCGGACGCCACCGTGCCCAGGTCCACGTCTTCATACCAGTCGGGATACAGCTCCTTTGCCAGTGCGATGCGGGCATAGAGCCCGGCGCTGCCGCTGCCGAGAGCGGCTTCGGTGACGAGAATGATCTTTTGCTGGGGGAAGCGCGCCTGCACCTCCGCCTGCGTGGAGGCGGAAAGACCGGAGGTGAGCACCATCACCACGCCGGGCTTTTTGGCCAGCACCCAGTCGTCGGACACGTTGGGATCGCTGCGGTTTTCGGCGATGTTCAGCGAACCGGTGGACGAGATCAGCCCCACGCTTTGCCGGGTGACGCCGGGGCTCTCCTCAAAATAGATCGAGACCTGCTGACACAGATAGACCTGCTGGGTCTTGTTTTTCAGCGTGAACGTCCAGAAGGCAACGGGATCGTATTCCCAGTGGGCAAACAGCGTCTGGTCGGCGTCACCGGAAAAGACGGATTCTTCGGTGACGGCCTCGCCGCCCTCCGCCTCCGTAAACCAGCCGAGGAAGTCATAGCCCTCCCGCAGAGGGGTGGCCAAGGTGCCGTATCGGTCGCCCTCGGAGAGCTCTACCCGGCTTTCCCGGGACTTTACCCGGCCGCCGTTGCCGTCCAGCGTGACGGTACAGGTGCCCTTTTCCTGCCAATGGGCAAAGAGGGTGTGATCCTGCTGCGCGGTGACCTCGGTCTGGTAGGTCACGGGGCTGCCGCCGCCCTTTTCGGTGAACCATCCCAAAAAGCTGTGTCCCCGCCATACGGCCTCCGGCTGGACGCCGTAGGGCTGGCCGGGGGTGACGGACACCTTGACGGTGCCGCTGTCGCCGCCGTTGGAGTCATAGGTGACGGTGACGCCGGTGACGATCTCCCGCACAAAGGTCTCGGCGCCGATGGCGCCCGTCTGGGCGGGGATGTCCGGCTGGGTCTCGGTGGGCTGGGCGGGCGGATCGTCGTCCGCGGGCTCGGGCGGGAGGGGTTCAGGCGGCGCTTCCTCCTCCGGAGGCGGAGACTCGTCCTCCGGGGGCTCGGGCGGGGATTCCGGCTCCTCCGGGGGAGGGGGATCCTCCGGCTGGGGCTCCTGGGAGAGCTCCTCCTGAGGAAGCTCCTCATAGATCACCCGGTCGGCGCCCTCCGGCGCGGGCAGGACGCGGCTGCGGCAGCCGCCCAGCAGGGCGAGGAGCATACATGCAGCCAGCAGCAGGGCAAAAACACTCTTTTTCATGCTTCCAGCCCCCATTTGTACCGGGCGGCCAGCTTTTGCCTGCCGTTCAGGCTGCTCCACACCCGGGCTTTGGTCTGCTGCAGATAGGCGGTCATGACGCCGCGCTGGGCGCTGTCGATGGGG
>CADBTM010000106.1 GCA_902797555.1 Oscillospiraceae bacterium | reverse complement strand
TTCGCGCACGCCACCACGAAATCCTTAACGCCCTGTACGCCCTGGGCCGGGGTGAGCATTCGGATGGCGCTCATGTTTTCGCTGCCGATGCCCTTGGCGGTAGCCAGAATGCGCACCTGATCCCCCGGCACGATGCGGGTGTGGATAAAGGCGGGGGTATTGTCGCCGGTGTTCACCCGGTTCAGAGGATCGGCCACCACCGATTTGCGCAGATACCCTTCGGTATAGCCCCGGCGGACGCCCTCATTGACGGCATCCTCCAGATTGCCGCAGATGTGCACATCCTGCCCGATCTCCAGAAAGACGCAGGCCATGCCGGTGTCCTGACAGATGGGCTGCACACGCTCGTCGGCAATGTGATAGTTTTCTATGATGCGCTCCAGGATCTCCCTGCCCGTGGGCCAGGGCTCGTCCTGACAGGCCTGACCGATGCAATCCCGCATATCCTGCGGCAGATGGCAGTTGGCCTCGATGCACAGGCGCGCCACCGTTTCGGTGATGCGCTCTCCCCGGATCTCTCTCATCATAGGCGCCTCACTTTGCATTGACGCCGCGGATGGTGTCCAGCAGCGTGCCGTCCCGATAGATCACGTTGGCCACCACCCGGTCGCTGAGAGCGATCTTGTTGGGGGTGCCGGTGATGCGCTCGGCTTTTTCCTTGAGGTCGTGAATGTCCACCACGGGCAGACCGGCGTCCTTGAGGCGCTGGCGCAGCTCGGTGTCCTTGGGGTTGACGGCGATGCCTCCCTGGGTCACCAGCACGTCGATATCCCGGCCGGGGGTGGAGATGCAGGTGACGCGGTCGGTGACGATGGGCAGACGGGCGCGGAACATGGGGGCGATGATCATGGAGAGCTTTGCGCCGGCGGCGGTGTCGCTGTGGCCGCCCGAGCCGCCCATGATCGAGCCGTTGGAATCGGTGTGGACGTTTACGTTAAAGTCGGTGTCCACCTCGGTGGCGCCGAGGATCACCACGTCCAGACTGTTGACCACGGCGCTGCGGGCGCTGGGGCTGGCGTAGTGGGAGGCCGAAATCTCCTGATGGCGGGGGTTGGTGCGGATGGATTCCACCGCCTTGAGGTCAAAGCACTGCACGTCCATCAGCGATTCAAAGCAGCCCTCGTTGAGCATATCCACCATATATCCGGTGATACCGCCGCAGCCAAAGCTGCCGTGGATCTTTTCCCGGAGCATGATATCCTTCAAAAACTTGGCCGCTGCCAGCGAGGCGCCGCCTGCGCCGGTCTGGAAGGAAAAGCCGTCGCGGAGCAGGCCGGAATGCCGGATCACCTGCGCGGCCAGATCGGCCATCACCAGACCCACCGGGTCACGGGTGATCTTGGTGGTGCCCGAAACGATGCCGTTGGGGTCGCCGATGGCGTCCACCGTCACCACATAGTCCACGTGGGTCTCGGGGATCGACCAATCCTGCAGGGGATAGGGAACCAGATTGTCGGTGATGACCACCACTTTTTTGGCGTTTTCCGCGTCGGGATAGGCATAGCCCAGACTGCCGCAGGCGCTCTTGCCGTATTTGCCGGAGCAGTTGCCCATGCAGTCGGCGGCGGGGGCGGCGATAAAGGCCACGTCGATGGGGATGCGTCCCAGCTCGATATCGCTGGGGCGGCCGCCGTGGGTGCGGAACTCCACGGGGGTTTCCAGAATGCCCTGAGAGATCTCCTTGCCGATGGCGCCCGACATATAGTCGGTGAGCAGCCTGGTGACCGTGTGGGATTTGATGTGATCCAGCAGGGGAGCGTGAATGTCAAAGAGGGAGCTGGCGTTGACCGTCAGATCCCGGATGCCCATCCGTGCGATCTCCGCCATCACCATATTGAGCACAAAGTCGCCGTTGCGCAGATGGTGGTGGAAGGAAACGGTCATGCCGCTTTTCAGCCCGGAGAGCTGGATGGCCTCCCGCAGGGAGGAAACGATCTTGTTATTCATGGTGTACCGCCTTTCCGACGCCCATTTCTTCGGCCATGGCGATGGTCTGCTTGGCACGCTGGACGATGGGGGCGTCAATCATCTTGCCGTGGAGGGCGATGGCGCCGCGGCCCTGCTCGTGAGCCTGACGGATGGCGTCCATGACCTCGTATGCATATTCGATATCCTTCTGGGAGGGGCTGAACACCTCGTTGATCACGCCCACATGGCGGGGCGAGATCGAGGCCTTGCCGGTAAAGCCCAGAGACTTTGCGTATTCGGCGTCCACCCGGATGCCCTCGTCGTCGTTGACGTCGGTAAAGGGGGTGTCGTATACGTCCACCTCGGCGGCGCGGGCGGCGGAGACCATGCGGCTGCGGGCATAGGCGATCTCGTTGCCGCCCTTGGTGCGCTTGCAGCGCAGGTCGGCGGTCAGATCCTCGGCGCCCAGGAAGATGGCGGCCACACGGGGGCTGGCGGAGGCGATGGCATAGGCGTTTTCCACGCCCAGTGCGGTCTCGATGAGGGGCATGAGGCGCACGGTGTTGGGCGCGAGACCCAAACGGCGCTCCACCTCGGACATATAGGCGTCGGCAGTGAGAACGTCCTCGGCGCGGCCGGTTTTGGGCAGCATGATCAGATCGGGCTTTTGGGTCATGATCTGATCCAGATCCTTTTTCCAATAGTCGGTGTCGATGGAATTGATGCGCACGATGACCTCGCAGCCGCGAAGATCCATATATTTCATGATGTTGCGCACCAGAATGCGGGCGGAATCCTTTTCGTCGGGAGAAACGGCGTCCTCCAGATCAAAAATCAGCGCGTCGGCGCCCAGATATGCTCCGTTGATGAGCAGGTTGGGGGTGTTGCCGGGGATAAACAGCATAGAACGGCGCATGGCTTATTCTCCTTTCCCGCGCATGACGGCAGTCTCGACCCGGGCGCGGATCACACAGTCCAGCGCGCCGCGGTCGGCGATAAACAGCTTGGCGTTGGCAACGCCCAGATCGGTCAGTACCTCCTCCACCAGTCGGCGGATGCTTTGACCGAACTGCTGGGACACCACAGAGTTGAGCTCGAGCTGAATGCCCTGCGTGCCCGGTTCGATCTCTACGTAAGCGTCGCTGGATTCCAGCGTGCCGGCGTAGGCTTTTTGCAAAATCTCCATGAAAAGCGGCTCCTTTCTGAAGCTTTGTACTATAACAATTTTGCTGTATCATATAATACAATAGATCTCGGAGGATTGCAAGCCATTTTTCACGCTTTTCTCTTTTCAAAAGGGAAAAATTGCGGTATACTGGATCACACAACGTATGCAAAACGGAGGAAAGAGAAATGGCCTTCAATGAATCCAACACCAACCATATCTACAGCACCTATTATGCCCCCCGCGGCAGGAGCCGTATGTACGAGCTGGGGATCCGGCTGGCACAGACATATCTGTCTCCCTTTGACCATATCATCGGCATCATCGGCGATTCCGGCTCGGGCAAAAGCGTGCTCATCAAGGGCATGTTTCCGGGACTGGAGCTGACCAACGACGACGACGGCCTCAACGTCCGCCCCCTCCCCCTGCTGGATCAGGACATGGAGATGGGCTTTTTCACCCCCCACACCTATCACGTGGACATCCGCTTTGAGATGGGCTTCCAGCCGCTCAACGTGCTGGCCGACGCCATCGCCCGCGCGGTAAACCGGGGCAAGCGGGTCATCGTGGAGCATTTTGATCTGGTCTATCCCTTTTTGGGGGGCAACGCCGATCTGCTCATCGGCGTGGGCGAGGAGATCGTCATCACCCGGCCCCACCTTTTCGGCCCGGTGCCGCAGGAGGTCTATGACATCGTCTACAAGTCCCTGCCCTACCGCCTGATGGCGCACACGGCGGAGGATCTGTGCGAATTCTGCATGCCCAAGGATGAGCTGGATCGGTGCAGCCACGACGACGTCAAGCACGGCTTTGTGATGGTGTTTCCCGACACAGAGCCGCAGTTTGACCTGCCCGAGCTGGAGCAAAAGGTGCAGGCCATGATCGACGAGGCACTGGACATCGGCTATGTGGACGAGGGACATATCACCATCGGCGGAAAGCGGCACGACTGCACCGGTCCCCGCACCCATGTGTCCAACACCCGGATGATCGAGGGCTTCCACCTGCTGCCCCATCCCATCTATGACAAAAAGCGCAAGGCCTATCTGGTGGTGGGCTGTGTGGGCGAGGATTCGCTGGAGCGCCTGAAGAGTCTGGACGACAGCGCCAACCGATATGCCCATCCCACCTATATGGACTGACCGAAATACCAATCCAAAGAGCCTTCTCTCCGCCGCGGGAGAAGGCTTTTTTTGCGATTGCCTATTGACACGCTGTCAGAAACCGGATATAATACAAATGCTGACACCGTGTCAAAAACATGTATGCAGGAGGAACACCTATGACAAAGGGAACCTCGGAGCGGGTCGCCGAGCGGAGAGAAGAGATCATCAACGCCTGTGAACAGCTCTATCAGACCATGGGCTTTCAGGAGATCACCCTAAAGGAGATCGGCGGCATCGTGCCCTTTTCCCGTCCGATGATCTACAACTATTTTCAAACCAAGGAAGAGATCTTTCTCGCGCTGTACAAGCGGGAATATGACCGTTGGAACGCTGATCTGAAGGCGATTCTGGAAGGACACGACGCCCTCGCCCCCACACAGCTGGCGGAGGAGATCGCGGCCTCTCTTGCCAAGCGGCAGCAGCTTTTGAAGCTGCTCTCCATGAACAACTATGACATGGAGGCCAACAGCCGTCCGGAGATGCTGACCTCTTTCAAGACCGCCTATGGGCAGAGCCTGCGGCTGATGCGCATGCTGCTGGAAAAGTTTTGCCCGGAGATGGGGGATCAGGAGATCGAACGCGTTCTCTACCTCTTTTTCCCCTTTATGTTCGGCATCTATCCCTACACCTCCGTCACCGAAAAGCAGCGCGCAGCCATGGAGGCCGCGGGGGTGGAATATGTGTACCACACCGTCTATGAGCTTACCTTGAGCTGTCTGATGCGCCTTTTGGAAGGAGGAAACGCCAAATGAGCATTTCCGTCCATCTGGACTATACCGGCAAAAACGGCAGCGCCCGCAGATTTGCCGGGGTGATGGAGGCTTCCGGCATCGCCGACGCCACCCGCGGGGATGCGGGGAACGAGGGCTATCTCTCTCAGAATGCGCCACACACGGATGAACAATTTTTACGAAAATAGGAGGAATACAATATGAGCGAAAAGATCGTACAGACCGCAGGACGGGATCAGCTCGGCGCCTTTGCGCCCACCTTTGCCCATCTCAATGACGACGTTTTGTTCGGCGAGGTGTGGAACGAGCAGGCCATCGACGTCAAAACCAAGTGCATCGTCACGGTGGTTTCCCTGATGG
>CADBTM010000105.1 GCA_902797555.1 Oscillospiraceae bacterium | reverse complement strand
TTCATGGTACGGGTAGTGGGATTTGAACCCACACGGTTGCCCACTGGAACCTAAATCCAGCGCGTCTGCCAATTCCGCCATACCCGCAGGAACAGAAGTATTATAAACGATTCTCCCCTGCCCGTCAACTCCTTTTGCCCTTCATCGTTTCTTACGGCATCTTTCTGCACTTTGCAGAAAAAACTTGTCCATTCTGCCATTGACGGAAGTGCATTTTCATGGTATAATCAATCAAATTTTATTCAAAGAATATAGATAAGGGAGCGGTAGAATGGTCAATTCCGATTTTAACAGCAAATTCCCCAAGCAGGGCATCACCTTTGATGACGTACTGCTCATTCCCGCCGAGAGCTCCGTCACTCCCGATCAGGTGGATCTTTCCGCCCGGCTGACGAAGAGCATCCGGCTCAACGTGCCTCTGATCTCGGCCGCCATGGACACGGTCACCGAGTCCGCCATGGCCATCGCCATCGCCCGTGAGGGCGGTATCGGCGTCATTCACAAGAGCATGCCCATCGAAATGCAGGCCGACAACGTGGATCGGGTGAAACGCTCGGAAAACGGCGTTATCAACAGCCCCTTTTATCTCTCCCCCGAGCATACGCTGGCCGACGCCGACGCGCTGATGGGAAAGTACCGGATCTCCGGCGTGCCCATCTGCAAGGACGGCAAGCTGGTGGGCATCCTCACCAACCGGGATCTGAAGTTTGAGGAGGATTTCACCCGCACCTGCGGCGAAGTGATGACCAGCGAAAACCTGATCACCGCCCCGGTGAATACCTCTCTTGCCGAGGCAAAGCGCATCCTGGGCGCACACAAGATCGAAAAGCTCCCTCTGGTGGACGACAACTTTGCTCTCAAGGGTCTGATCACCATCAAGGACATTGAAAAGGCCGTCAAATATCCCAACACCGCCCGCGACAGTCAGGGACGTCTGCTGTGCGCCGCCGCCATCGGCGTCACCCGGGACGTGCTGGAGCGTGCCGCCGCCCTCATCGATGCGGGCGCCGACGTGCTGGTGCTGGACTCTGCCCACGGTCATTCCCACAACATCCTCGAGGCGCTGAAAAACGTCAAGGCGCATTACAATATCCCGGTCATCGCAGGCAATATCGCCACCGCCGAGGGCGCAAAAGCCCTCATCGACGCGGGCGCTGACTGCGTCAAGGTGGGCATCGGCCCCGGCTCGATCTGCACCACCCGCGTGGTGGCCGGCATCGGCGTGCCTCAGATCACCGCCATTTATGACGCAGCCTGCGAGGCGCAGAAGTACGGGATCCCCGTCATCGCCGACGGCGGAATCAAATACTCCGGCGACATCGTCAAGGCGCTTGCCGCAGGCGGCGACGTGGTGATGATGGGCTCGCTGCTGGCGGGCTGCGAGGAGAGCCCCGGCGAGACCGAGATCTTCCAGGGCCGTCAATTCAAGGTCTATCGCGGCATGGGCAGTATGGCCGCCATGAACAAGGGCTCCGGCGACCGCTACTTCCAGTCGGGCACCCGGAAGTTCGTCCCCGAAGGCGTAGAGGGCCGCGTCCCCTACAAGGGACCGGTGAGCGACACCGTTTACCAGCTGATGGGCGGTCTGCGCTCCGGCATGGGCTATTGCGGCACCCCCACCATTGCCGATCTGCAGCAGCGCGGTCAGTTTATCACCATCACCGGCGCCGGCCTCAAGGAGAGCCATCCCCACGACATCTACATCACCCAAGAGGCTCCCAACTATTCCTTTACTCCTCAAGGATAAGCGCTGGATAAAAAAACGCACCCCCGGCATTCGCCGGGGGTACGTTATTTTTATGGGTTGTGAGGGAAGAGCCAATCCAGAAGGCCTCCGCCGGTGCTTCCGCCTTCGCTGCCGTCCGAGCCCTCCTCGCCGCCGGAACCGTCCCCTGTGCCGGGATCGGTGGGCGTGGTGGGATCGGTGGGCGTGGTGGGATCGGTGGGATCATCCCCTGTGCCGGGATAGAACGGCCACAGACCTGACCACCAGGGATCCTCCCCCCCTTCGCCGGGCTCGGGCTCCTCCGGCTCGGTGTGCTCCTCGCACACCTGATAGGTGTCGGGCGTAGGCTTCATCAGGCCTTGGGCGATCTGCTCCTCCGTGAGCTCGTAGGGCATGCAGTAGGCCTGGTCGCCGATGGCCACGGGAGAGGGATATGCCCGCTGGAAGTTCATCAGGCTGAGGGTCTCCACCTCTTCCTCCGGGCAAAACTCGTTGGCGATCTTTTTGGTGGATTTGTCGATCTGCACATCCACGTGGCAGGTGCAGGTGCGCTTGGGCACATCCTCGGTGGCCACAGAAGCGGTGGCGACCCGGGAGCCGCGCACATCGTGAGAGCAGGCCTCGCTGGCCAGCAGGCCGCAGTCGAGACAATAGCTCACCTTTGTCATGGGGGTGCTGATCTCAAAGGACGCGGGCTCGGCATCCTCCAGAACAGAGGTCATCACCCGCGTCCACAGCTCGAGGGCGGGGTTGGTGGAAAACTTCTGCAGACTCTGGGGAATATCAAAGCCGAACCACACCACGCCGGTATAATAGGGTGTGATGCCGGCAAACCAACGGTCGCAGTCGGCGCTGGTGGTACCGGTCTTGCCGCCCACCTGAATGCCGGAGATGGCCGCCTTGCGGCCGGTGCCGTTTTTCACGACGCCAGTGAGCAGCTGGATCATATAATCCCGGGTCTTTGTGGACATGGCCACTGTGGTGACAGGGGTATTGTCCAGCAGAAGCTTGCCGTCGGCGTCATAGACCTTGGTATACAGGATGGGGGTGGTGTACTGTCCGTCGTTGACAAAGGCGCTGTAGGCCGCCGTCATCTCCAAAACGGTGACGCCGTCGGTGAGCGAGCCCAGCGCCAGCGGGCTGATGTCCACATCGCTGTAGACCCGCACGGTGCCGTCGGAGAGGGTTTTTTCCTTGTGCCCCACCAGAGAATTGAGGCCGAGGTTTTTGGTCGCCCAGTTATAGGATTGCTGGGTGCCGATCTTTTGGATGATGTCCACCGCCACGGTGTTGAGGGATTTTGCGATACCAGTGAGGATGGTGACCCGACCGCTGTAGGTACGGCTCTCGTTGTAGGGCCAGCCCTTGCCGTCGCCGCGGACGGTAAAGTCCTTGGGCGCGTCATCCACCACGGTGATGGGGGTGATGACGCCCATCTCCAGCGCGGGAGAATAGACCGTGATGGGCTTGATGGACGAACCGGGGCTGCGGGTGGTCTTTGTGGCGCGGTCCAGCACCATGTCGCCTTCCTTCTTGCCCCGTCCGCCGTAGATGGCCTTGACGTGGCCGGTGTAGGGATCCATGATGACCATGGAGGCCTGAGGGAAGGTGCCGTCACTGCCCAGATCGCCGGGGAAGTTTTCCTCGTCCAAAAACACCGCGTCCATCTTTGCCTGGATCTCGGGATCCATGGTGGTGACGATGCCCAGACCGCCGGAATAAAGCAGCTGTCTGGCGGTGTTTTCACTGTAGCCCAGCTTGGTCTGCAGATCGACGATGACCTGGCGGATAACGGCGTCGGTGAAATAGCTCTGATAGATATCGTCGGCCGTCTGTCCGTCCTCGCCGGTGATTTTGAAGGCTTCCACCTTTTCATTTTTTGCCATGCGATAGGAGGCCTCCGAGATGTTGCCGTGCTCCTTCATGGTGTAAAGCACGGTTTCCCGGCGCTCCTTGTTGGCCTCGGGAAAACGCTTGAGGTCATAGCCATAGGGATTCTTGACGATGCCGGCGATGGCGGCGCACTCCGCAAGGGTCAGCTCGTCCAGATCCTTATTAAAATAGGTTTTGGCCGCCTGCTTGACGCCATAGGCGCCCTGTCCGAAATAGATGGTATTCAGGTACATTTCCAGAATATCATCCTTGTCGTATTTCTTTTCCAGCTCCAGCGCCCGCATGACCTCCTGGATCTTGCGCTTGACGGAGGTCTCATCATCGCCGGTCAGGTTTTTGATGAGCTGCTGGGTGATGGTCGAGCCGCCGCCGGTATAGTTGCTCACCATGCCGGTAAACTTGAGGCCGGCGCCGATGGTGCGCTTCCAGTTGACGCCGTGATGGGTGTAAAAGCTGTTGTCCTCCACCGAAATAAAGGCCAGCTGAAGCTGCTTGGGGATCTCGTCCAGATCGACCCACACACGATCCTCCGTGCCGTGGATGGACTCCATCTCCTTTACCTGACCGTCGGCGGGATCGACGTAATAGAGAAAGCTGGTCTGGTTGAGGCGATAGCTGTCCAGATAAATCTCCACGTCATCGCTGACATAGCGGTTGATATACACGGCGAGCACCGAAACGCAGATGGCGGCGGTGGTGACACCGATGAGGATCACAGTCAAAAAGATCAGCAGGATCGTCCGGAAAAAATGATGCTTCTTTCTCGGTCTTGTCTTTTCCAAAAAGCACAGCTCCTTTCCTTCCGTTGTGCGAAAGAAATGGGGGCGTACCGTCCCCCGTTGCGAACAGAACAATAGATAGTAACAGTATAGCAGATTTCCCGCAAAAATCCATCCCCAATCGCCGGGAAAACCATAAAGTTTTTTTGAAATTTCCCGTCCGTTTCCATTTTCTGACGCTTTTTTGCATAATTTCGCCGCTTTGCGGAAAGACTGTTTCCAAAAAAGGAGGCAAACCATATGAAGCGGCGTCTTCTTCTCCCATTGTGTGCGGCGGCGGTGGCCTGCGCGGCTGCGGTACTGCTGCGGGCGCTGCCCATCGGCGCGCCCGCCTCTCCCGCGGACGCTTTGCCCTCGGCGGCGGCGCAGCAGATCACCCAGCCCGACCCCCGCTGGAAAGTGGGCGTGTGGCAGGGGCATGTGGCCGTATTTGACCCGCAAAGCGACGCGCCCCGTCAGGTGCTGGACACCGAGCTGATCTCCCTCCCTGCCGCCGATCGACAGGCGCTGGAGCAAGGGATCCCGGTGTTTACCGCGGAAGAGCTGGCATCCCTGATCGAGGATTACGATTCGTAGGGCATCTTTTTTCCCACCTGCGCATAGAGTAGCATTGCGGAGGTGGAAACATGAATATCTACACATTCAAGCTGACAAAAAAGCATATTGTCGCTCTGATTCTTGCGGCGGCGGCGCTGGTGGCGCTGCTCATTCTTCTGGTGCCCGGACGGCAGGCCGAGGCCGCGTCGGGGACGGTAAAGGTCAAAACTCCGGCGGATCAGCTCCAGTTTTTGTCGGGGCTGGGCTATCAGGCCGAGCCCTGCGAGGAGACCAAAACCGTCCTCATCCCCAAAACCTTTGACAAGGTGTACGAGACCTACAACGGTCTGCAAAAGGACGCGGGCTACGATCTGCTCCCCTATGCGGGCAAAAAGGTGGAGCTGACCACCTATCGGGTCGGCAACTATCCCGGTGACGACGAGGTACTGCTCGATCTTCTGGTTTACAAGCACAAGGTGATCGGCGGGGCGGTGTATACCGCCGCGGTGGACGGGTTTATGTACGGACTTGTCCCGCTGGACAGTGTGAAATAGGGTTTTCCCCGTCGGAGACGCTCCGGCGGGCTTTTTTCTTGACCGGAGGGGTTTCATAGAGTATACTGAAGAAAACGGGAAAAGGAGGCCGCCCCCATGGAGGACGAAGCTGCCGTCATCCGGCTGTATCATGTGGGCTTTGACGAGATCCGTCAGCCCGACCTCAGGCGGGGACGGAAAAATGCCGACTTCGGTCAGGGGTTTTATCTCTCGGACAATGAGGACTTTTCCCGCCGTTGGGCGCGGGAGCGCAAGGGGCTTGCCACCCGGCTGCGCTTTGTCTCCTCCGCCGTGCTGAACAGCGAGGAGATCGCCCGCTGGCGGGAGACGGTGGTCGACGAGGAACGGGCCTTTCAGGAGCTGTTTGCCCGCACGCTGGACCGGATTCTCACAGACGGCTCTTCCGATACGGAAGCATAATGCAGCAGGAGGCGAAGGATGCTATGACGGGATATGCAGTCGCGGTCGGCTCGAATGTCTTTTTGTGGATCGTTGTCGTTCTCGGTGCGATCGTCAGCGCTGTTTTGCTGGCAGGTCACGGCGCAAGCTTTATTGCGGGCTACAACACCGCCAGCGAGGCGGAACGAAAAAAATACGATGAGAAAAAGCTCTGCCGGGTGACCGGTACGGGCACATCGGTCATCACCCTGCTGATTGCGGTCTCCGCGCTCTTTTCCCAGGCGCTGCCGTCCTGGTATCCCTATCTTTTTTCGGGGATCATTCTGGCCGTATGTGTCGCCATCGTTGTTTTGTCCAATACGATATGCAAAAAATAAACCATTTTATCAATACACTTTCGGAGGATACCTCTATGGAAAAGCCTACCCTTCTTGTTTTGGCCGCGGGCATGGGCAGCCGCTACGGCGGGCTCAAGCAGATCGATCCCCTCGGCCCTCACGGAGAGATCATTCTGGATTATTCCCTGCACGACGCCGTTCTGGCCGGATTCGGCCGGGTGGTCTTTGTCATTAAACGGGAGCTGCTGGATGCCTTTCGCGAGGGCATCGGCAGCCGCTTTGAGGGCAAACTGGAGGTGGATTATGCCTTTCAGGAGGCGACCGACCTGCCCGCAGGCTTCTCTGTTCCCGAGGGACGGGTAAAGCCCTGGGGCACGGGCCACGCCGTATACGCCGCCCGCGACAAGCTGCACGGTCCCTTTGGCGTCATCGGCTCGGACGACTTTTTCGGCCGGGACACCCTGCGCCAGCTGGGCGCATTCTGCGCGGAGCGCTGTGACGCCTCCCATCTGGGCATGGTGGGATTCCGTCTGCAAAACACCCTCAGCGAAAACGGCAGCGTCTCCCGGGGCATCTGTGAGGGCGAGGACGGCTATCTCCGCTCGGTCACCGAGCGCACCGCCATCACCCGGGAGCCTGACGGCTCGATCTGTTATGCCGAAAACGGGGAAAAGACTCCCCTTGCCCCCGACGCGCCGGTGTCCATGAATGTGTGGGCGCTCCACGCCGATCTCTTCCCCGCCATGGAGGAGGACTTTATCGCCTGGCTGCGGCAGGACGAGGGCGACCCCCTCAAGCGGGAATACTATCTCCCCGCCTTTGTGGATCGTCTGGTCAAATCGGGTGCCGCCACCGTGCGCATGCTGGACACCGCCTCCAAATGGTACGGCGTCACCAACCGGGAGGACAAGCCCGGCGTGCAGGCCGCCCTCCGCCGGATGCACGAGGATGGAGTCTATCCCCCGCTGATCTGAAGAACAACAAAAAAATCCCTCGACCCACGGCCGAGGGATTTTTGCATTCTTGTCTTTATTTGACCAGATTCATGGTGTCGAGAGCGATCATCAGCTCTTCGTTGGTGGGGATGAGCAGCACCTTGACCTTGGAATCGGCGGCGGAGATGACGACTTCCTTGCCGCGCACCTTGTTGGCCTCTTCGTCCATCTTGACGCCCATAAACTCCAGACCGGAGGCGATGGCCAGACGCTGGTTGGCGCTGTTTTCGCCCACGCCGGCGGTGAAGATGATGGCGTCCACACCGCCCATGGCGGCGGCATAGGCGCCGATCAGCTTTTTCACGCCATAGTTGAACATATCCACGGCAAGACCGGCGCGGTCATTGCCCTCCGTGTAGGCATTTTCCAGATCGCGGAAGTCGGAGGAGACGCCGGAAACGCCCTGCACACCGGACTTTTTATTGAGGATGTTGAGCATCTGGTCGATGTTCAGGCCGTGCTTGTTCATCAGATACTGCAGGATGCCGGCATCCAGATCGCCGGAGCGGGTGCCCATGGGCAGACCGGCCAGCGGAGTAAAGCCCATGGAGGTGTCGATGGATTCGCCGTACTTCACAGCCGAAAGGCTGGCGCCG
>CADBTM010000104.1 GCA_902797555.1 Oscillospiraceae bacterium | reverse complement strand
GTTTGTTCTTCCATAAGTCTTACCTTACCCTTTCACCGAACCGGATTGGGCGATGCACTCCACCAGATATTCTTCGCCGTGCAAAAACAGCAGCAGCGACGGGATCATATAAATGGTCGCCACCGCAAAAGCAAGTCCGATCTCTCCGGAATTGATGGTGGAGAGATAGACCGACAGAGGCTGCATCTCCGCATCCTTGAGGAGGATCAGCGGCTGCTCCACCATGTTCCAATAGTCGATAAACACCAGAATGGCGATGGAATAGAGCGCCGCACGGCATTGCGGAAGATAGATCCTCGTAAAGATCTGCCACTCGCTGGAGCCGTCCAGCTTGGCCGCTTCGATCTGTGCCACCGGGATACGACGCATAAACTTTGTCAGCAGGAACACGGAAAACGGCGCAAATGCCCCCGGAAAAATGATCGCCCAGCGCGTGTTTAAAATGCCCAGCCAATCGGAAACCAGATAGTTTGGCACCAGAGTCACCTGATAGGGCATCAGCATAAGAATCACATAAAAGAAGAAGATCGAATCCCGCACCTTGCCCCGCCAGCGGCTGAAGCCATAGGCTGCCACAGCGGCAACGCCGACCTGCAGGATCACGATGGGAACCACCAGGATCACCGAGTTCCAGAACTTGATCAGGTATTCGGGAGACCGAATAAAGGTGGTAATATACTGGGAAAAGGTCACCTTATCCGGGATAAACTTCAGGTTGACTGCCTTGGAGATATAGGTTTTTCCGCTGGTGGCTGCGGCAAACACCGAGCCGTAGTTGGCGTTGATCTCCGCCTGTGTCATAAAGGAGTTGGAAATGGCCAGCACCGTGGGCATCAGAAACGACACAGCAAACAGCGCTGCCACCACAAACAGGAAAGCCCGCCGAAGGATCCCTTTTTTCTTTTTCATCCTTCCACGTCCTTTCCGAAGATGTCCTCTACCTTAAAAAGCAGCGCGATGATGACGACCATCACCAGCGCCAGCAGCACGGCTGCCGCAGAGAGCTTTTGGAAGTTGTAGGACAAAAAGGTGTTGTTCATAAAATGCTGCAGCGTATACAGACCCTCGTACGGGTAATCGCCCGTCAAAAGGTACACCTCGCGGAACACCTTGAAGGAGTTGATCATCGACAGGATCGTGACGAACAGCACCGTGGGCGAAAGATACCGCAGCTTGATGTGGAAAAACTTGTGGGCCGCAGAGGCGCCCTCCACGTCGGCTACCTCCAGGAGTTCTTTTGGAATGTTGGCCAGAGCTGCCATAAAGAGGATCATATTATAGCCCAGATTCTTCCACAAGAAGAGCACCACAACCACCAGTTGACAGTAAGGGGATTTAAGCCAGTCGATGGCCTGTCCCCCAAAGAGCGCGAGAAATTGGTTGAGCGTTCCCTTTGCGTGAAAGATCACCTGCCAGATCAGCACGACAGACGCCACAGGCACCATCATCGGGCTGAGGAAAAAGGTGCGGAACAAGCTTTTTCCGGGGATCTTCTGTTCCAGCAAAAGTGCCAGACACAGCGAAAGCACCACCGCCAGCGGCACGGAAATCGCCGCAAAGGTGCCGGTGTTTTTTGCCGCGGTCAGGAAAGACGAATTGTGCAGCACATCCACAAAGTTCTGCAGTCCCATGAATTCAGGATCATTGGGGCTGCGGATAAAGGAATAGTACACCACGATTCCAAAGGGAACGATGAAAAACATCATCACTCCCAGCACACTGGGCGTGAGAAATGCGATGCTCTGCAAAAAGTCATTGACCCGGGGATTTTTCAGGAGGGAACGGCCTTTGCCGCTCCCTCCCTCTTGTTTCTTTTTATCTTTGTTCATTGACATACAGCTTTACGCGGCTCTGCACCTCGGCAGCCACATCGTCGGCAGTCTTCTGTCCATCCAGGAATGCCTGGACAGCATCCATAACGATATCCAGCATGGTCTCATCGCCGTCCATCACCTTGGTGGTGTTGTTGATCAGATCCATCAGCTCCTGATACTGTGCCTGGCTCATGGCGTAGACCTCGACCTCCTGCCCGGTCTGATCGTCATAATAGCCAAACTTGTTGACCTTTTGGGTGACACCGTTTTCATCCACATAGGTCTCCTCGGTCATAGCGTCCTTGACCAGCTTGTCAAAGTTGCTCTTGTTGACAGAGAAGCTCCAGACGTCATCCTTGGGAAGCAGATTGGTACGGATAAACTGCCATGCGGCATCCTTATATTTGCACTTGGAGGACATGGCAAGACGATTGCTGACAATAAAGTAGGTGCCATGGCGATCCTCCGCCGGGAAACCCACATAGGCAACGCCCTCGCTGCCAAAGTTCTGTCTGGTATACATCAGATCCCAAACATCGGAGAACGACCATGTGAACATCAGCTGCTTGCCCTGTTTGAGACGATCACGGTCAGAACCGACGGTTTCCCAGTCGATGTCGTCGGTGTTCTTGGGCGCCATGGCGCAGAACTCCAACAGGCGGGCAAAGTCGCCCTGATCAAAGGTACATTCGCCGGTCTCCCAGTTGATATAGCTGCCCAGATTGAAGCGCAGCAGCGTGCTCAGCAGATCCTGCTGATTGATGTAAGGCGAAAGAATGGTCGCGCCCTCGGGGAGCTTTTTCAGCGCTTCCTGCATTTCCTGCACCGTCCAGCCGGTAGCATTGCCCATCAGGCGCTTGCTGGCCACGGCGGTGGAGATATAGAAGCTGTCGCCTACATAATAGATCTTGCCGTCTTCCTTGGTGGCTTCGATCACAGGTCTCACCAGCGCATCCATTCCGCCCAACTCGGTGTCGTTTTCAATATAGGGGGTCAAATCCTCCAGCAAACCTTTGGCGCCGTACTGGCGGACAGGCAGATCGTCTGCCAGCAGAATATCGGGCACCTTGCCGGAGATGATCTCGGTCATCAGCTTTTGCTGTCCGGCGGAATAATCGTCCTCGGTGTTGTACTCGGAATAATCCTGCACCACGATGCGATATTCTGTGTTGGAGCGGTTAAAGTTGAGGACCGCATGACGAATTTCCCAGCTCATCCACATAACTGCCATGGTCAACTCTGTACGCTGGTTTTCGGGGGTGACCTCCACACGGTTGAGCTCTACAATGCTGGAGGAGTTTTCATCCCAGTTGTATTCCACCGCAACCAGTTTATCAAAGGACTGAACGCTGATTCCGCTCAGATTCTCCTGATCCACATCGGTGCTCAGCCAATCCAGCAGTTTTTCCGGATCAGCATCCTTTTTTGCTCCGTAGAGGGCAGTTTCGGTGCTGTAATAGTACAGATAATCGCCGTTACCGTTGTAAAGGTTGTTGTACTGTGTGGGAAGGGGGATCTCCTCGCCCAGAGATTTTGTGCTCAGATCAATGGGATACAGGGCGTTTCCGCCGTTTTCCTTCCACATGGGAGTGGTGATCGTTCCATCGTTCAGGCAAATAATATTGCCGTTGGAATTATCCACCTCAATGTTGGCGATCTTATTGCAGTTGCTGTCCAGAACAAGAATGTTCGTCCCGTTGCAAGGCAGATAGATCATACCGGCGTCGTCGATGAAAAAGCTGTTGATCCAAAGATACATGTAATTCTCATCGGGGTTCAGCGCGCTCATCATCTCGGTGATGTTGACAGACTGATTTTCCGAGCCGTCGGGATTGAGCTTGCGAAGATAGGCCTGATTGCCGCCTTCCTGATAATAATTCCACTGGTCGTCGGTCTCGGGATTAAAGTCCTCGGGAAGGTTGAAGGAGTAGTAGTTCAGGTTTTCCATCACCCACAGGTTGCCTTCCTTGTCCGCCTGCATGGTGCCGATACTGCTGCTGCCTTCAGAGCCCTCGGGAGCTTCCATCGGCTTGTATTCGGTCATTACCTGCAGATCGGTACCGTCCAGCTTAACCGACTGGATCACCTGATGGCTGTCATAGTCGGTATAGGTAGAGCCGTCCTCCGCAGTGATGGTGACTTCCTCGTTCGTATTGGATGCAAAATAAACTCGATCCCCCGAAACATAGGCTCCGCCGCCTTCTGCGGAATCGCTGAACTTGTAATAGGTGGGCTCGTAAATATATTTGGTCTCCTTGACCTCTTCTTCCTTCTTTCCGCAGCCTGCCAGCGAACCCACGATCATGATCGCCGCAAGCAGGAAAGCAACGCACCTGATTTTCTTCATCCTTGTTTCCTCCCAATATCTTTTTATAAAATTGTCATCTGTAACATTGGACAGAAAAAAGCCGAAAAAGTTCCGATTTCTTTTTCTGCGTTCCTCGAATATCCTATCAAAATTCCGTCATGCTTTCAACCCCCCAGGGGATTAAGAATCCTTAAAATTTATAACAAAAAGCTCTGCCGAAGCAGAGCCCTGCTTTTTTCTACGCCTGTTCCGCCGGTCTTCTCTCTTCCATGATATGAACGGCGGCGCGGATACAGTCCTCGCAGGAGCACAAAACCGTTCCGGTGTCGATCCCCTTCAGCTTTTTGCACACGGTGTCACCGCAGCGCTCCAAAAACTGACTGTAGACCTCCCTCGCCTTTGCGTGGAGCGGTTTCCACTCATATTCCTTCAATCCCAAAAGCATCTCGGCAGCGATGAGAGCGCCGCAGTTGCCCTCCATATTTCCCATGCCTGTTCCAAAGGCAACGCCCAGCTGTCGGATGGTCTCTTCCGAAAAGCTCAGCTCGTCCTGATAGGCCATGAGAACGGACATGCAGCAGTTGTATCCGTGATGCTTGAGCCACACCGCGTACTCTGCCCGATCCTGTTTCAACTGTTCCAGTTCCATGTTCTCTTCCATGTGCATCCTCCCTGTTTTATGGCTTGTTCTTTCTGTCTTGCCGCAGTCTCTGTCCGATGGTGCTGCCCTTCAGATTCTTCGCACGATATTGCTGGACGATCTGACTGATTTCCGTATGGGTCTGCGCCACCTCAGCGTGAAAAGCTGGCGCGGACACCCGCACCGCGCCATGTCCCAGAATGATCAGCTGCTCCATGCCGTCAGACGTCGCGACCTTGACCCGGTACTTTTTGCCGATCTCGTAGGTGACCTTTTCGATATACATGTCGGCGGTCTCCGCCTCTTTGGTATAGACGATGCTGATATTGTGGTATTTCTCCACCGAGCCCGGGTTGTTGTGCACCTTATAGGCGTCAAAGACAAGGATCACACCGCACTTTCTGTATCCCTGATAATTGGACAGGATATCGGCCAGCGACTGACGGGCGGCCTCCAGACTTTCTGCCGCCAGCGTCTTGAGCTCGTCCCAAGCAAAGATGATATTGTATCCGTCCACCAAAAGATACTCCGGCAGGTCGGCGCGGGATGGCGCGGCCTTTTGCTTTGCAGCCGGTTCGTCAAAGTGCACATCCTGTCTGCGGGGGATAAACTCCTTTTGTCTGACCGCGCCATAGGTGCGCTCGTAGATGGCTTGCAGTTCCTTATCCTCCTCTGCCGTACCGTGATATGCATGGGTATAGCTGCTCACCGGATAAACCGGCGCGGGCTCGGCCGCCTCTTCCGCCTGCGGCATCCGCATGGACGGGAGATGCATATAGTCTGGCACCTGATCCCACGGCACCAAAAAGCCTGCGCCATGGGCGCAAAACACCGAGTCCGCCGAGTTTTCCACATCGCTGTCGGGATCATACCCGATGGCCTCCACGATGCGCGCCTGATCCTTGCAGGGTGCATAGCCCTTTACCGAAAGCGCGATCCTTCCCCGCCCTTTTGTATAAGAGGCCAATGTAGCAGGATAGTCCCGCATCAGCGCCACCGGCGCGCTTCCCTCCAGGACGGTGATCTCCTGTTTTTGCGAAACCGTCCTGCATTCTCCGCCCATCTGCCGGAGATCGGTCATGGCGCGGCCCACGCTGCTGTTGGGCAGACTCATGCGGATGGAATAATACGGTTCCAGAAGGATGGATTTTGCCTGTCTCAGCCCCTGCCGTACCGCCCGATAGGTGGCCTGACGAAAATCGCCCCCCTCGGTGTGCTTGAGATGGGCTCGTCCGGCGACAAGGGTGATTTTGATATCGGTGATGGGCGACCCGGTGAGCACGCCCAGATGGGTTTTTTCCTCCAGGTGGGTGAGGATCAGCCTCTGCCAGTTGAGATCCAGCTCATCGGTGGAGCAAGCGGAGGCAAAGCTCAGTCCGCTTCCACGCGGGGCAGGCTCCAAAAGAAGGTGCACCTCTGCATAATGCCGCAGAGGTTCATAATGTCCCACGCCCTCCACCGGAGCTTCGATGGTCTCTTTGTAGACGACGCTTCCCGTTCCAAAGGTGATGTCCATGGAGAATCGGTCGTGGATCAGGCGGCGCAGCACCTCCAGCTGGACCTCTCCCATCAGCGCAACATGCGCCTCCTGCAGACGCTCGTCCCACACGATATGCAGCTGCGGGTCTTCTTCCTCCAGCTGGCTCAGCTTGCGAAGCGCCTCGGGAATGTTGGTCTGGGGCGGGAACTGGATCTGATAGGTCAGCACTGGCGCAAGTACCGGGATCTCACTGCCCCGGTCCGCGCCCAGGCTCTCCCCTGCCGCAGTGGAATCCAGTCCGGTCACGGCACACACCGTCCCGGCTTCTGCGCATTCAAGCACCTGATACTTCGCGCCGGAATACAGGCGCAGCTGATCGACCTTTTCCTCCCACTTGCCCGAGGCGTTTTTCCCGGACAAAAGATCCTTGACCCGAAGCGTGCCGCCCGTCACCTTGAGGTAGGTCAGCCGTGCGCCCTGAAGGTCTCTTCCGATCTTATACACTCTGGCGCCAAACGCGACGGGATAGTTCGGCGTCTGCGTATACCGTGTCAGCGTATCCAGCAAAGCTTCCACGCCCTCCAGCTTGAGTGCCGAACCAAACAGACAGGGAAACAACTTGCGGGAAAGGATCCCCTGTCGGATGTCAGTGTCCGAAAGAGAGCCCTCCGCCAGATACCGTTCCAAAAGCGCTTCGTCACACAGGGAAATCTGCTCATCCCGTGCTGAAAGGTCTTCCCCGCTGAAGTCCACACAATGCTCGCTAAGCTCAGTCTGCAGTTGCTCCATCAGGGCAGCCTTGTCCGTTCCTGCCAGATCCATTTTGTTGATGAACAGGAACGTGGGAATGCGGTATCTCCGCAAAAGCCTCCACAGAGTTTCGGTATGGCTCTGAATGCCGTCCGTCCCGCTGATAAGCAGGATGGCGTAGTCCAGCACCTGAAGCGTGCGCTCCATCTCGGTGGAAAAATCCACATGTCCCGGCGTGTCCAGAAGCGTGATCTCCACTTCGGGCAGCGACAGAATCGCCTGTTTGGAAAAAATCGTGATGCCCCGTTCCCGCTCCTGCGCGTCGGTATCCAGAAATGCGTCCTTGTGATCGACTCTTCCCAAGCGGGAAATGCATCCGCTGGCATAGAGCATTCCCTCGGAAAGGGTTGTCTTGCCCGCGTCTACATGCGCCAGAATGCCGATCACAAGTTTTTTCATACAACGCTCCAAAAAAGAAATTACTGTTCAAACAGCTCCATCAGCTCGGGAGTGACATCTCCGCCGTATTCGCTGATCTCATAGACCTCCACGTGCCCGATACCATCCGCACGATCGCCGAACTTTTCCCGCACTTCCTTGTCATACTCTCTGCGGAAGCGAGCAAACAGCTTGTCAAAGCGCTCCCGGAGAAGCGCCACCTGCTGCTCCCTCGGCCAGGAAATACGCTCGGTGTGATCCGGCCAATACAGCCAGTCAAAATACTGGCACTCGTGGCAGCAGGCTGCCTGCACAATGGTCTCGAGCGTGTCGTCGATGGGGACGACAATATCCGGCTGGAAGGGATAGGGCTTGCGGAAAGAATCGTGCCAATACAACACCACAGGCATATGCTCCATATACGGGGTGTCCGGACAGATGCAGGGCACAGTGAGCAGGAAAGAAGCATCCTGCACCAGCTGCGCTGTGGCACGGTGGTCGGCATGATAGTCGTTCAGGCGATTTGTGATGATCAGATCGGGGGCAAACTCGCGGATATAGCGAATAAGCTCCTCGCGGATCTCCAGCGTGACCTGCAATCTGCCGTCGGGATGATCGAGCACGTCATACCGTCCGTCAAAGATCGCACCCGATCTGGCTGCCTCCGCTCTGCGCATATCTGCCAGCGGCTTGCCGCCCATGGCCTTGTTGTAGGTGCCGGCGCTTCCGTCGGTGACAGACAGCAGCCGGACTTCCCAGCCCTTGTTTTTCAGCTTCATCAACAGTCCGCCCGCGCTGGTATCCGCGTCGTCGGGATGTGCACCGATGCTCAAAACACGCATTTTCTTTTCCATCATAGCAAACCTCCAGTTTCCTTGATATTTGCAATTATACCAAGAACAGAAAGAAAAAACAATGCGCTGCGAAGTTTTTTCAAATATATCTTGACATTACCGCTTTAGCGTGGTAATATCTATT
>CADBTM010000103.1 GCA_902797555.1 Oscillospiraceae bacterium | reverse complement strand
CTTGTGGCCATACGCAGCACCAGCACGTTTTCGGTGGCGATCTGCACGTCGTGCCAGCCGTCCATCTGCTTTGCGCCGTATTCATACCGCAGGTACTTTCCGGTTTCCTCGTCATATTCAAAATAGGGCTTGTGGCTGGAGCTGAAGGTGATGGTCACCTTGTTGGCGGGCTCGCCGTCCATGGCGCTGTTGACGCTCATGTGATCGCTGAACTGGAAGGCGGAGGGATGATCGCTCTGGGAGAGATCCTTGCCCTGAGAGGTCAGCTTGTCCATGGCGGTCTGTAAGTATTCGCCGGTGGTATACACCGAATGCTCCAGACCCATCTGCGCC
Organism: Oscillospiraceae bacterium; assembly: GCA_902797555.1. Classification (GTDB taxonomy): domain Bacteria; phylum Bacillota; class Clostridia; order Oscillospirales; family Butyricicoccaceae; genus UBA4644. The sequence goes on along the minus strand of CADBTM010000103.1, from coordinate 10,919 downwards.
CGGCGGGTGGGGTCGCGGAAGAACACCGTGCCCTCCCAGTTGCCCTTGATGCCGTCGATATGGATCAGATCGCTGCGGCTGGCGATGGCGTTATAGGCGGGAACGCTGCCGCCAAAGTGGATGTATACTGCGCCATAGCTCTGGGCGATGTCCATATAATACGGACGGGCGGAGCGGATGCTGGCCAGCTTTTCGATCTTGGAATAATCCTGGAAGATGGCCAGCAGGCGAGTGATGCGGCCTTCGGCCAGCATCTCATAAATGATGTCCGCCTTGGAGATGCCCCACTGGGGCAGGGCGGTTTTGATATTGTTGATCATCACAGCAATGGGCCGGCGCTCCAGCGCCTCGTCCGAGATGCCGTCACACAGTCCGGTGAGAGGATTGACGTTGCCCTCGGCCACAAACAGGTCGGGGTCGGGCTCGGGATCCGGCTCGGGCGTGGGCTCCACCACGGGGGCGGGCTCCACCGTGGGCACGGGATCCTCCGTTACGGGAGCAGGGGAGGGCTCGACGGGAGCAGGCGTGGGATCCTCGATCTGAGGGGTCTCCGGCTGAGTGGGTTCCTCGGTCTTGTTCCCGCAGGCCGCCAGCAGGGAAACCGCCAGAGCCAGCACCAGACACAGGGCAAAGAGACGCTGCAGCTTGTTGTGACGCATAAAAGGCATCCTCCTAATTTCTTGCTTATTCCACCGAAGCGCCGTCTCCCAAAAGGAACAGCAGCTCACGGAATACGTTTTTCGGTTGCTTGCGAAAGTTTTCTTCCACCAGCTCGCACTGGCGCTTGGTATAGCACAGCAGCTTGAGGGAGAGGTGGTCGGTGTCGCCCTCGTGGATGCGCAGATGCACGGTAAAGGTGCCGTCGGGATTGGTTACGTGACCGGCATAGATGGTGTTTTCCCGCCGGATGCGCGCCACCACCTGCAGAGAGGCCTTTTCCGCCCGATCCCGCACGCTGAGGGGCAGCTCCTTCAGCATCAGTCCCAGCACCTGACCGCCCGAGCCCTTGATATAATAATGGGGTTCGCCGTTTTCAGTTCTGGAAAGGATGTAGTCCTTGTCCAGCAGCCGGGTGAGCGCCGAGCGAAACTCAAAATAGCTGAAGCCGTCGTCTACCGAAACCGCCTCGAAAAGATCCTCCTCCTTGACGCCGAAGGGGAAAAAGCGGAGGGAAAAGAGGATGAGATACATCACGTCCTTTTCTTCCCGAATAAAACCTCGTCCGGGATAGCTCACGGCGCATCCCCTCCTTTCCGAACCAAGTATACCACAGTTTTGCGTAAAACTCAATGAAAGACTTGCATTTTTGACGAAAATCGGCGAAAATAGGCACAGATGCGATTTGGAGGTGTTTCTCTTGCAATATGAACCGCTGATCCCCAACCGGCTGGACGAAGAACGGGGCGCGCTGGTCATCCTCGACCAGACCCTGCTGCCCGCCGAGGTGGTCTACCGTCCGCTGTACACCACCGACGAGATTTGTCACGCCATCAAAACGCTGCAGGTGCGCGGCGCGCCCGCCATCGGCGTGGCGGCGGCCTACGGCGCCTATCTTGCGGCAAGAAATGCCTGCAGAGACAGCATGGAATCCTTTTTCGCCGACTTTACCGCCGCCTGCGACGCGCTGGCGGCCTCACGGCCCACGGCGGTCAATCTGTTCTGGGCGCTGCGCCGCATGGGCGCCTGCGCCGAAAAGCATCGCGGGGAAGCGCTCGATGCCGTCGTTTCCGCCCTGCTTGCGGAGGCAAAGGCCATCCACGAGGAGGATATCGCCCAGAATTTCGCCATCAGCCGCTTTGGGCTGGAGCTGCTTCGCCCCGGCGACGGCATCCTGACCCACTGCAATGCGGGCCCCATCGCCACCTCCCGCTATGGCACCGCCCTCGGCCCCATCCTGCTGGGGCAGGAGCGGGGCTATGGCTTCCATGTGTTTGCCGACGAGACACGCCCGCTGCTGCAGGGGGCGCGGCTCACTGCCTTCGAGCTTTACCGCGCCGGGGTGGACGTGACGCTGATCTGCGACAATATGGCCTCCATGGTGATGAAAAACGGCTGGGTGCAGGCCTGCTTGGTGGGCTGCGACCGGGTGGCTGCCAACGGCGACACCGCCAACAAGATCGGCACCTCGGGCGTGGCCATTCTGGCAAAGCATTACGGCATCCCGTTTTACGTCTGCGGCCCCACCACCACGGTGGATCTGGACACTCCCGACGGAGCGCACATTCCCATCGAACAGCGCGACCCGGAGGAGATCCGCTCCCTCTGGTACAAGGCTCCCATGGCGCCCCCCTGCAAGATGTATAACCCCGCCTTTGACGTCACCGACCACAGCCTGATCGCCGGTATCGTCACCGAAAAGGGCGTCGCCCGCCCGCCCTACACCCAGTCGCTGAAAAACCTGATGGCAAAATAGCAAAAAGCATCCGCCCTCTGCATATTTTGCAGGGGGTGATGTTTTATGAAAACAGCGTGGGAAATGGGCGAGCCGCACATCCGGGTGCTGGAGGGCGGACGGGACGGGCTGGAGTACCGTCTCAGCTATCCCCAGACCGGCGTGCCCGGGGTCGACCGCTTTTGGCGGGAGCACATGACCGCCCTGCGGGCGCAGCTTTTGCGGGAACGCCTTTCGCTTCCCCTGCGGGTGCGCGGGGAGTGGCAGGAGACCCGGCGGGATGCCGCGGTGTTTTCCGGGTTTACGGACGTGTATCGCACGGTGGGCTATGCCGACGAGCGGATGGAGCGTCTCAGCGCCACCTTTTTCCCCGGAGGGAGGCGGCCTGCCGCCCTGGGCGAGCTGTTTCTGCCCGGCGGGGCGCGGCGGCTGATGCCGATCCTGCGGGAAAAAGTGCAGGAGCTGGCCGGGACAGGGGAAAGCTTTTTTGCGCCCGCGTTTCTTTCCCGCCCCATGATGTTCGTCCGTCCGCAGCGGTTTTATCTGACGGGGGAGGGCTTGGCGATCTGGTTCCCTCAGGAGCACGTCGCCCCCCGCGCCTGCGGGATCCCCACCCTGTTTTTTCCGTATGACGAGATAAAAGATGTCCTTCGCCCATCGTTTCCCGATTGATTTCCGCGGCTTCCTGTGATAAAATGACAGTAGAATCTGCTGTTTGGAAGGAAGTGCGCTATGGAGGAACGGAAAAGAGCCCATCCCTTGGGCGTGGCAGGACTGATCCTCCTGTATCTGATTTTGATATTTCTGTGCTTTGCCTCTCTCGGCCTGAAGGACTGGAGCCTTGGCGTGGGGCACTGGGGGATCTATTCCACCGACGGCACCTCGGTCTATCTGGCGCAGGCCTATGAGCACACAGGCACCGACGATCTTTTGCTCGCCCGCCGGGACGAAGCGGTGAAGGACGGTGACCTGATCACCTATCAGTGGGACGGCAGAAGGGTGGTCGATCTGTATGACGGCGCCTCCGGTCATCCCGTCCTGCTGGAAAAAGCCGACGGAGTCCGGCTCGAGCCCGTCCGCTATCTGGTTCGGAACGGCGGCCTTGCGGCGCGGGAGCTCTATCACTACCGCTGGTATATCCGGGCTGCCTTGGTCGCTCTGATCATCACCCGCCTTTTGTGGCGCGCCACCGCCGAGCCCCGCTGGCTGCGCGCCCAGCAAAAGCTTTTTGTCCACGGCCTGAAAACCTATGGGGAGCAGTATCTTGCCCAGGACGAAACGGCAGACTATTGAACCCGCACACGGAAACAGATGGGCGAGGCGATCGAGTTTTAACACAGAATCATTAAAAGCCGCTGCGTATGCAGCGGCTTTTATATTTCCGTTATTCGATCTCCAGCAGCACCGGGCAATGGTCGCTGCCATACACGTCGGACAGGATCTTCGCTTCCTTCACCCGCTCTTTCAGACGGTCGGAGACGAGAAAATAGTCGATGCGCCATCCCGCGTTGGTCTCCCGTGCGTGAAAGCGATAGCTCCACCAGCTGTAAGCGTCCTTGCGGTCGGGGTAGAGCATGCGGAAGGTGTCGGTAAAGCCGGCGGCCAGCAGCTCGCCGAACTTGCCCCGCTCCTCGTCGGAAAAGCCCGCGTTGCCCCGGTTGGCGGCGGGATGCTTCAGGTCGATCTCGTTGTGGGCCACGTTCATGTCCCCGCAGACGATCACCGGCTTTTTGCCGTCCAGCGCCTGCAGATAGGCGCGGAAGGCGTCCTCCCATTCCATCCGATAGCCGATGCGCGCCAGCCCCTGCTGGGCGTTGGGCGTATACACCGTCACCAGATAAAAGTCCTCATACTCGCAGGTGATCACCCGTCCCTCGGTGTCGTGCTGGGGAATGCCCAGACCGTATGTGACGTCCAAGGGCTCCATGCGGGTAAAGATCGCCGTGCCGGAATAGCCCTTCTTTTCCGCGCTGTTCCAGAATTGTCTGTAGCCGTCCAGCTCCAGCGTCAGCTGATCGGGCTGCATTTTGGTTTCCTGCAGGCACACCGCGTCGGCGTCGATGGTGTGAAAAAAGTCGAGAAAGCCCTTGCCCATACAGGCACGCAGGCCGTTTACATTCCACGAAACCAGTCGCATAGTTCGTCCCTCCGTCGGATGATTTCAGCTTCAGCATAGCATAGTTTTCCTGCGGTGGCAAGGACATTTTTCCATCCCGAGCCATAGGATAGAGCAGCAAAGGATGGAGGTATTTGCATGCGTATTGTGATGAAGTTCGGAGGCTCGTCGCTGGCCTCCGCTGAACATATTCGCCGCGCCGCCGCCCGTGCGGCACAGCACAGAAAACGGGGAGAAGAGGTGATCGTGGTGGTCTCCGCCCAAGGGGACACCACCGACCGGCTGCTGGAGCAGATGGAACAGGTACATCCCGCGCCGCCCCTGCGGGAAAGGGACGCCTTTCTCAGCTGCGGCGAGCAGATGTCCATGGCGCTCATGGCCGCCCAGCTGGAGCGCATGAATGTTCCCGCCGTGTCCCTGTGCGGGTGGCAGGCCGGCATCCGCACCGACGACCGCCATGGAGAGGCCCGCATCGTCCGGGTGGATCGCAGACGGATTGTGGAGGAGCTCTCCCGCGGACGGGTGGTGGTCGTGGCCGGCTTTCAGGGGATAGATGACAAAAAGGATATCACCACCATCGGACGGGGCGGCTCGGATACCACTGCGGTGGCGCTGGCTGCCGCGCTGCGCGCCGATCTGTGCGTCATCTATACCGACGTGGACGGAGTCTATTCCGCCGATCCCCGTCTGGTGCCCGACGCCATCCCGTATCATGCCATCTCTTACGACGAGATGCAGGAGATGGCCGAACTGGGGGCGCAGGTGCTTCACGCCCGCTCGGTGGCGCTGGCAAAGCGCCATCATGTCGTGATCCAGGTGTGTTCCTCCATTCTGGACGGGGGAGCATCCACCACGGTGTGCGCCGACTGCGGCCTGCGCCCGCCGGTGCGCGGTGTGGTGTGTACTGAGACCGAAACGGCAACGCTGGCATCGGCGGTGGGGGAGGCGGCCGTACTTTCCGAGACAAAGCAGACCGTATCGGATGCACTGGAGCAGGCCGGCCTCCCGTGCCGGGCGATCCGGCAGGAGGGCATGCATCTCACGGCCGTTTTGCCCTCCGGACAAAAGGCGCGCGCCGCAAATCTGCTCCACGGTTTGTTTTTCCCGGGAAATGACGTTTGAAAGAGTATGAGAAAAGACGGAGCTCGCCTCCGTCTTTTTGCAATCAAATCTTCATGATTTTTCTGTCGGAATCTCTTTTCTTTTGAAAACGATTATGATATAATTCTATACTGTGATTTTATAATGGATTGGAGCGTGCATCCATGGACAAGCCCCGCACCCGTGACAAATCCTTCCCCCGGAAGGAATCTCATTTCCCGCGCAAGCCCCGCGCCTCGGCCTTTGCCGCCATGGAGGAGATGGACCGCGCCGCCTCTGCGGACAACGAGGGCTTGATCGAAGGGCGCAACGCCGTTTGGGAGGCGCTGCAGAGCGGGCGCACGCTGGATAAGCTGCTGGTGGCCCAGGGCGCGCAAAATGTGGGACATATCCTGTCTGCCGCACGGGAGGCAGGGGTGGCCATTCAGGAATGCGACCGGCGCAAGCTGGACAGGATGAGCGTCACCGGATCCCATCAGGGCGTCATCGCCTTGGGCGCCGCCGCCGAATATAAAACGATCGACGATATTCTCGCTCTGGCGGCGAGCCGGGGGGAAAAGCCCCTGCTGGTGCTGTGCGACGGGATCACCGATCCCCACAATCTTGGCGCCATCATCCGCTCGTGCGAGGTGCTGGGCGGCCACGGCGTGGTGGTACCGCGCCATCGCAGCGCCGGACTCAACGCCGCCTGCGCAAAGGCTGCCGCCGGTGCGCTGGAGCATCTTCCCGTGGCAAAATGCGCCAACATGGCCTCCGCCATTCAGGAACTGAAAAAGAACGGCGTCTTTATCGTCGCTGCCGATATGGGCGGGCAGCCCGCCGCACAGGTGGATTTTGACATGCCCTGCGCCATCGTCATCGGCGCAGAGGGGAGCGGCGTCTCCGAGGGCGTCCGCAAGGCGGCCGATCTGGTGGTGAGCATCCCGCAAAAGGGCGCCATCCAATCGCTCAACGCCTCCAACGCGGCGGCGATCCTGTTGTACGAGGCCGTCCGTCAGCGAGGCTGATCTGCTAAAGCTACTTTATTACAAATGAAAGGGGGTGCTTCCGTGGCCAAATCTGAGGACGATCTGCAATTTTCTCTCGAGGAGATCCTTGCCGAATTCGGCAGAGACACGGGAGCTGCGCCCCCTGGGAAACAGATAGAGAATCCCGAGCCTCAGCCTGCCGCACCTGAAGAAGCGGCTGTGCCCGAGCCTGAGAAAAAGGAGATCCAAGAGGAGCCTCCAAAGCCCGAGCCCCCTCCCACGCTGGAGGACAAGCTCAAGGCGATGCACGTCCGGGTGGAGACCGCTGATCTGGAAAAGCAGGCCGAAGAACGCCGCCGTGCTGCCGTGCAAGCGGCAAAGACCGCGCAGAAGGAAAAGCCCAAGCGGGAGGCACCTCCGGTCTCCGATGAGTTTCCGTGGCCGTCCGAAGGGTCTCATGCGGCGAAAAAGCCCCAGCGCAAGCCGCTGACCTTCCCCACAGAGCGAGTCAAGGAAAAACACGCCGCCGAAAAAGCCGAGCAAAAGCTCCGGGAACAGCCTGCGGAAAAGTCGGTAAAGCCGGAAAGCAAGCCGGTGAAAAAGCCTCCTGTGCAAAAGGACGCCCCGTGGCGCACCGAGCCCGAGCGTCCCTCTGCAAAGCGTCCTGCCCCCGCTGCAGAGGGCAAACGCCTTGCCGACGAGCCACGGCAGGAGCAGCGGGAGACCGGGAAAAAGCCCAAGCGGGAAAAGCGCCCTCACGCCGTCCCGCTGGAGGACGAGGCGCCCCGCAAGCCGAAGGTGCGCCTGCCCTACGACAGGATCAACCGTCCCGCCGACGACGCCGGCGCGATGGGCGCCCGTCTAGGCAAGCGGTTGGGTTCGATGGCGGTGCGGCTGATGGTGATGATCTTGCCCGTGCTGGCAGCGATCTATCTCACCGGCGCGGCAAAGGGCGTGTTTCCCGTGCCCATGGGGCTTACCTTCGAGTCCGTTCCTAAATATTATTACGGCGCACTGGCGGGGCTTCAGCTCATCGTTCTGCTGCTGGCCTTTGAGGTGACGGCCTCCGGTCTGTGGCGCCTGATTCGTCTGCGTCCCACGCTGGATACTGTGGTGACGCTGTCCGCTCTCGTGTCCGAGGTGTACTGCGTTCTGCCCATCCTGTCCGACCGATGGACGGCGGGCTTCCCCTATATTTGCGTCACCGTGCTCACCTGCTTTTTCGCCATGCTGTCCAAACGGCAGCGGTACGAATGGCTGCGCCGCAGCTATAAGGCTCTTTCCCTGGGTACGGCGCCCTCGGGTGTCAAGCTCTATTCCGACGGCAAGGTGCAGCGCATGGCGCTGCGCACCCAGAGCGGGGTAGACGTGGATCTGACCGATCTGGCGGAGTATGACGACACCGAGCGCTTCGCCTGCTATTATTCTCCCATCGTTCTCGTCCTGTGCGCCGCAGCGGCCTTCAGCGCTACGGTGGCCAAGGGCTGGACGGACGGACTGATCTGGAGCCTTTCCGCCGTGCTGGCGGTGGCGGCCCCCGCCGGACTGCTCCTTTCCTCCAGCGCCCCCGGCAAAAAGCTGGGCAAGGCGCTCTATACCTCCGGAAGCATGATCGTCAATGCTTCGGCTGCCGGCAAACTGGCAAAAGCTGCGTCGGTGGTCGTTCGGGATGCCGATCTTTACCCCACCGGGTCGGTGTATATCACCGGCATGAAGATCGCCGACAATCAGGACCCAGAGGTGGTGGTGGGCTGCGCCGCATCCATCCTGCAGGAGGTGGGCGGCGGACTTTCCAAGGCCTTTCAGGAGTTTGCCCGACAGCAGTATATCGTCCCCGCCAAGGCAAAGGAGCTGCGCTTTTTTGACACGCGGGGCGTCAGCGCCACGGTGGCCGGCCGCTATATCCAGCTGGGCACAGCCAGCTATCTGATGCGCATGGGCATCGACGTCACCGAGGGACTCAAGCTGAAAAACAGCATCTTTATCGCCATCGATTCCCGCTTTGCAGGCATCTTTTCCATGCGGTACGAGGCACAGACACCGGTCTATTCCGCCTTTGGCCTGCTCCGTCAGGCAAAGATCCGTCCGGTGCTGGCGCTGCGGGACACCACCCAGACCCAGAATGCGGTGGAAAACCGGTTTGACCTGCGGAGAAACACCACCTTCGTCCCCGATCTGGAGGAGCGTCTCAGCTATTCCGCCGGTGCCTTCGGCAGGGAAGAGGAGACGCTGGCGCTGCTCACCCGGGACGGTCTGCTCCCCCTGGCAGAGGTGCTGTCCTGTGCAAAAAAGTGGAAGCGCGCCGCCCGCGCGAGCCGGATCCTCGGCACGGTGTGCGCCGTGGTCGGTGTGCTCATTCTGGCCTTCCTCACCGGAAGAAGCGCGATCCAGGCCGCCGAACCCTTCAACGTGCTGGTCTATTTGCTCCTGTGGGCGCTGCCCGCAAAGATGATCCGGGGCATTATCACCAGAATTTGACCTTAAAATTTGGGAAATATCGCAAAGGATCCTGTGTTTTGCAAAAATTATTGTTGAAAAGTGCCGTTGTATCCTTTATAATAGAAAAGGTAAGGCTAAAAATAATTTCAAAATAAATTGCTTGAAGGAGAGAAAACTATGGCATATTCCATTGACAAGATTCGCAACGTCTGTTTGCTTGGTCACGGAGGCGACGGAAAGACCTCTCTGGTGGAGAGCTTGCTCTACCGCACCGGCGGCACCGACCGTCTGGGCAAGGTGGCTGACGGCAACACCGTCAGCGACTATGATCCCGAAGAGATCAAGCGTCAGATCTCCATTCAGGCCACGCTGGCTCCTGTGGAGTACGAGGGTCACATTCTGAACTTCATCGACACTCCAGGCTATTTTGATTTTGACGGCGAGGTTGCGCAGGCCATGCGTGTTGCCGACTGCGGCGTCATCGTGGTCACCGCCAAAAACGGCTGCGCCGTCGGCACCGAGAAGGCTTGGAAGCGCCTGACCAAGGCCGGCCTGCCCCGGTTCCTGTACGTCTCCAAGATCGACGAGGAAAACGCCGATTTCGAGCGCGCCTATCATTCTCTGCGGGATGCCTTCGGCATCAGCGTCACCCCCTTCATCATTCCTCTGATGGAAGGCGGCAAGCCCACCGGCGTCATCAACCTGATCAACCAGAAGGCCTTTAAGGCCGAGGGCAACAAGACCGTTGAGGTTCCCGTGCCCGCCGAGCAGGCTTCCGAGATCGAAGAGCTCCGCGGCGCTCTGATGGAATCTGTGGCCGAGACCTCCGAAGAGCTGATGGAGAAGTTCTTTGAGGGCGAGGAGTTCACCGAGGAAGAGCTGCTCAACGGTCTGCGCACCGGTATCCACGACGGCTCTCTGGCTCCCGTGGTGTGCGGCAGCGCCTTCACCGGCGTGGGCACCATGCAGCTTCTGTACACTCTGGTCAAGTTTGCTCCCAATCCTGCCCAGATCCGCACCGAAAAGGGCGTGGACGGCGAGGGCAACCCTGTGGAGCTCAAGTATGATCCCAATGGCAAGCCCGTGGCCTTTGTCTTCAAGACCGTGGCTGACCAGTATGGCCGCTTCTCCTTCTTCAAGGTGATTTCCGGCAAGGTCACCGCCGATATGGTCCTCAACAATGTCAACACCGACACCCAGGAAAAGATGGGTCACATCTATGTGGTCAAGGGCAAGAAGAACACCGAGGTCAAGGAGATCGGCTGCGGCGACATCGGCGCCGTTTCCAAGCTGAACAACACCAAGACCGGGGATACTCTGTGCGATCCCAGCCTGAACATCAAGCTGGAGGGCATCCAGTTTGCCGAGCCCTGCTACAGCCGCGCCATCTCTCCCAAGAGCAAGGGCAGCGAGGAAAAGATCGCCACCGGCCTCAATCGTCTGAAGGACGAGGATCCCGCCTTTACGCTGACCAACAACGTGGAGACCAAGCAGATGGTCATCTCCGGCGCCGGCGATATCCACATCGACGTGCTGTGCTCCAAGCTGAAGAGCAAGTTCGGCGTGGAGGTCGACCTCAGCGCTCCCAAGGTTGCTTACCGTGAGACCATCCGCAAAAAGGTCACCATGATCGAGGGCAACCACAAGAAGCAGTCCGGCGGTCACGGTCAGTACGGCAACGTCAAGATGAACTTCGAGCCCTTTGACGGCGACTTTGAGTTTGCCGAAGAGGTCTTCGGCGGCAGCGTGCCTAAGAACTTCTTCCCGGCGGTTGAAAAGGGCATCCGCGAGGCCATGGAGCACGGCGTTCTTGCCGGCTTCCCCATGGTGGGTCTGAAGGCCACTCTGATGGATGGTAAATATCACGAGGTCGACTCCAACGAGCTTTCCTTCAAGATGGCGG
>CADBTM010000102.1 GCA_902797555.1 Oscillospiraceae bacterium | reverse complement strand
TCCACCGACACCGCCGCCGCTCTGCGTGCCGCCGAGATCAACGCCGACGCCATCCTTCTTGCCAAAAACATCGACGGCGTCTACGATGCCGACCCCAACAAGGTCCCCACCGCGAAAAAGTTCGACCGTATCTCTTACGACGAGGTGCTGGCTCGCGGTCTAGGCGTGATGGACACCACCGCAACTGCGCTGGCGATGGACAATCATATTCCCGTTCTGGTGTTTGCGCTCAAGGATCCCAACAATATCCGCCGGGTGATGATGGGCGAAGAGATCGGCACCTATGTGGGAACAGACGTGTAACAGCAATACTATTCACAAATCATAACGGAGGTGCTTTTATGAATCCGAAATGTGACGTTTACAAAGCAAAAATGGAAAAATCCATCGAAGTGATGAAGTCTGATTTCAATACCATTCGCGCCGGCCGCGCCAACTCCGCCGTGCTGGATAAGATCACCGTGGACTATTACGGAGCGCCGACGCCCATCAATCAGATCGCTGCGATCGCCACCCCCGAGCCCAGAATGCTGACCATTCAGCCCTGGGATGCAAGCGCCCTTCGTCTGATCGAAAAAGCGATTCAGGCCTCTGATCTGGGAATCAATCCTACCAACGACGGTAAGATCATCCGCTTGGTGTTCCCCCAGCTCACCGAAGAGCGTCGCCGTGACCTGACCAAAGAGGTCAAAAAGATGGCAGAGGATACCAAGGTTGCCATCCGCAATATTCGCCGTGACGCGCTGGATACCTTCAAGAAACAGCAAAAGGCCTCTGAGATTACCGAAGATGATCTCAAGCTTCTGGAAAAGGACATGCAGGAGCTGACCGACAAGTACTGCAAGGAAGTGGATGCGGAGTCTGCCCAGAAGGAGCAGGAGCTGCTGGCGATCTGACGCTGTGTACAGCAGAATATCGTAACGCAAGAGGGCGGCGCGTCGCGCCGCCTTCTTTTGAGGAAGCAATATGCTGTTTAGAAATAAAAAGTCTGTCCCGGAATTGGATAAACGCAATATTCCCGCACACATCGCCGTTATCATGGACGGCAACGGCCGCTGGGCACAAAAACGCGGCCTTCCGCGGACGGCGGGGCATTCTGCCGGCAGCGAGACGTTTCAGCGTGTGGCGGAATACCTTTCCGATCTTGGCGTACAGTATTTTACGGTATACGCGTTTTCCACAGAAAACTGGAAGCGCCCGCCGGAAGAAGTAGGGGAGATCATGCGGCTGCTGGAGAAGTATCTCCACAAGGCCATCCGGGAGATGCGGGAACGAAACATTCGTCTGCGCTTTTTCGGGGATCTGTCTCCGCTTTCTGATGGGATGAAGGCCCTCATTGAGGAGGCCAACGCCATTTCCGAGACCACTTCCGGAATGCTGGTCAATGTGTGCCTCAACTATGGAGGCAGAGCAGAGCTGACCAGAGCTGCGCGCTTGATAGCGGAGGACTGTAAAGCCGGAAAGCTTTCTCCTGAAGATATCACGGAGGATATGATTTCCAGGCGTCTGTACTCCAACGGCATTCCCGATCCCGATCTGATGATCCGTCCGGGCGGGGAAGTGCGCTTGTCCAATTTCCTTTTGTGGCAGAACGCTTACACTGAGTTTTATTTTACCGACGTCCTCTGGCCGGACATGGACGAGCGTCAGTTTGACCTTGCCATTGCCGCCTTTCAGCAGAGAAAACGCAGATACGGAGGGATCTGATTTGAAACAACGTGTCATCACTGCAGTGGTAGCCATCGGGCTGTTTATTCCGCTGCTTTTTGTCCTTCCCACGATCTGCCTGACGGTGGTGATGGGTGCCTTTTGTGCGGTTGGCGTGTGGGAGCTCCTGTATGCCACCCATTCGGTTCCCAAGCATCTCTTTTTGTGGTTGAGCTGTGCTGCAGCGTTTTTTGTGCCCATCTCGGTCAGCCGCCCCCATCCCGATCTGTTCTGGTTTTTGCTGCTTGCGCTGATCTATATGGTTTGCGCCTTTGCCTGTGCGGTTTTCGATCATGAGCACATCACATATGATATGCTGGGAAAGGGCGTTCTGGCGTC
>CADBTM010000101.1 GCA_902797555.1 Oscillospiraceae bacterium | reverse complement strand
TGACGAACACCGATGGCTCGTTGTCAAACACATCCTCAGAAAGGATGCGTGCCGTCACTTCCTGCTTGCCCACCTGCTCCAGAACGCAGACATAGGATTTTCCGTTGTCGCAGCAGACGGTGATCTCCTCGCCGGGACGCATCCGCAAAACCCTGGAAACGTGCTGGGCATCGTCGGGCTCAAGCGAGAGCATCTCTCCGAAAACGCGGTCGGCGGAAACAAACAGCCTCATTCCTATTTCTCCTCAGAATACAGTTTATTATACCAAATCTCTTGGCGTTTGTCCATGAAAAAATGAAAATTTAGAAAGTTTCAGAAAGTTTTTCTCCCTTGGCATGCATACAGCACAGCATCACCCAGCCATCCCTGGCGATCTCGTTGACGATCACCATGTTTTTCTCCCGGAAGGCGCGGCGCACCTCTTCGGCGCGGGTATCGATGATGCCGGAAAGGATCAAGTGGCCGTCTTCCGCCAGCCATTCGGGAAGATAGTCCGACATGGCGATGAGCACATCGGCCACGATGTTGGCGAGGATCACATCGTAGGGCGCCCCCTGCCCAAGCTCGTCCCGCATGGCAGGATCGGAGAGCAGATCGCCGCAGCGGGTGCTGTATCGGGTGCCGCTCAGACCGTTTTTATCCATATTTTCCGCAGTGACACGCATGGCGTTTTCTTCAATATCGCAGGCAAGCGCGTGTCTGCCGCCCAAAAGCAAGGCAGTACAGGCCAGAATGCCGCTGCCGCAGCCCACGTCCAGGATCTTCTTTCCGTCCAGATCCAGTCCGTCCAGCTGTTCCATGCACATGCGGGTGGTGGCGTGAGAGCCCGTTCCAAAGCTGGATGCCGGGTCCATGGTGAGCAGCGTCCGTCCGGCGGGGATCTCCGCCTGCTCCCAGCTGGGGCAGACAAACAGCCGCTGCCCCACCGGGAAGGGCTTGTAGTATTCCTTCCACTTGTTTTCCCAATCCTCGCTGCGGACGGGAGACACGTCCATCCGCAGATCGCCGTAAAACCCGGTTTCATCCTGCTGCTTGAGCTCTATCAGCAGGGCGCCCACCCGGCGCAGACGGGCTTTGCCGTCGTCGTCGGGGGTGAGATAGCAGCACACCGAGGGCTGGCGCTGGGGATTGTCAAACAGCTGCTCCTCGATATAATCCCAGCGTTTGACCGGGGCGTGGATGAAATCCTCGATGGTCTGGGGATCGTCCACGCTGCAGCCGCCGGTGATCTCCGCCAGCTGCTCCGCCAAAAGCTCGGCGGCATCGTGGGTGGTGGTAACGCGCACTTCGATATAATCCATTTGCTTCACCGTCCGAAGGGCTCCGGACTGTCTCCTTTTCTGAAAGTAAGGGCTTCCTGCGCGGTCTTGCAGAATATTTCCATCGCCTGGACGGGATAGGCTCCGCCTGCGGTCTCTCCGGTGAGAAGAACGGCCGAGGCTCCGTCGAGCACGGCGTTGAACACATCGCTCACCTCTGCCCGGGTGGGAACGGGGCTGTGCTCCATCGAGGCAAGCATCTGGGTGGCGATCAGAAAAGGCTTGCCCTTTTCCAAAGCGAGAGCGGCGATGCGCTTTTGCCATGCGGGCAGCGTCCACAGCGGGACAGCGTTGCCCAGATCACCCCGGGCGATCACCAGCACGTCGGCCAGATCCATCCAGTTTTTCAGGGAGGAAAGGCCTTCCATGTTTTCGATCTTAGCGTAAATGGAAACTGCTTTACAGTCGTTTTGATCCAGCGCTTTTCTTACTTCTTCCAGGTCTTCTCTCCCCCGGACGAAGGGCTGCATCACACCGGTGACGCCATACTCTGCCGCCACGGCGATATTCTGACGATCGGCGGCGGTGAGAGCAGGCAGACGGGTGGTCATCCCCTCCGCAGCCACACTTTTTCCGGGGAGCAGTGTCCCTCCGCGCACCACGATGGCGGACGCGCCGTCCTCCATCACACGCAGGGCGAGCTCTCCGTCGTCCAGCTTGAGAACCGTTCCGGGCAAAGAAGATTGCAGCACGGTTTTGGGAAGCAGGATGCTTGCCAGCGGAATGCGCTCCCCTTCTATGAGCTTCAGCGGCAGGCCGCTTTTCCCCACCCGCAGCTCCGGCCCCTGCATGTCAATGATCAGCTTTGGCTGAATGCCGCAGGTGCGGGCAGCGCGGAACATGCGCTCCAGCAGCGGACGGCTGTCCCCAAGGGTGGTGTGGGAAAGATTGAGCCGCATGCCCGTCATTCCCTGGCGGAACATGCGCTCCAGAATATCCTCACCGGAACAGGCAGGACCGAGGGTGCCCAGAATATCCATCTTATTCGGCCTTATCCTGCTCCCAGGGGATGTACAGACAATAGGCGGGGTACATCTCTCCCAGATAGATCCACACATTTTCTCCCATGTCGATGGGCTGGGAAAAAAGCAGGTTGGGAACAAACAGCTTGACCGCCGTGCGGTTCTTTCCCTTGAGCACAAAGCCTTCGGCATTGGGCTCTGCCCGCAGGCGTGCGACCCACTCCCCCAGATCGGGAATGCCGAACTGCTTTGCAAAATAAGGCACGATCTCGTTTTCGTTGCAGTAGGCCACGTTTTCCGGATTGCTAAGCCAGTTTTTCGTCAGCATACAAACCTCCATGTATCTCGCTTTCCATCACAAAGACGCCCGAAAAAGCGAGGCTTTCCCGCCGTTTCGGGCGCGATCTTTCGATCAGTAGGTGTTGAGTTCGCTTTCGGGTCGGGTGTCGTCGGCCTCCACAAAGTCCTTCTGCACATCATAAACGGTGTATCCTTCGTCGCTGTTGCGGACGATGACCTTTTCGATGCCGGCATTGATGATCATGCGACGGCACATATTGCAGGGGCTGGCGTCGGGCACGAGGTCGCCGGTGACGGCATCCCGCATGGCGAGATACAGCGTGCTGCCCAGCATCTCATCCCGGGAGGCCGCGATGATGCAGTTGGCCTCGGCATGGACACTGCGGCACAGCTCGTACCGCTGTCCCCGAGGGATGCCCAGCTGCGCCCGGCGGCACACGCCCAGATCACTGCAGTTTGCCCGGCCGCGGGGCGCACCCGCATAGCCGGTGGAAATGATCACGTCGTTTTTTACCAGAATGGCGCCCACGTTGCGGCGGAGGCAGGTGCCCCGCTCCAAAACCGTCTGCGCGATATCCAGATAATAGTTTGTCTTGTCCCGCCGTTTCATAGCGCACTCCCCTTTCTATTCTTGCTGCGCGTCGCTCTGATGCCGCGCAAAGGCGGCTTCCTTCAGATATGCATCGCGCATATCGGTCATTTTCACGCCTTCGCCCATCTTTTTTGCCACCAGACGGTAAATGGGAAAGCCCTTGGAGGAAAAATTCCGCTCGTATTCGGTCATCACATTGGGCGTTTCGGTAGCGTGAAGGTCAAAGGTCACATCAAACAGGCCAAAGCCGTATTGGCTGAAATAACAGATAGAATCCTCAAACAGACCCCGGTTGTCGGTCTTGAAACAGATCTCCCCCGTTTTGTCCAGAATACCGTCGTAAACGGCAAGCAGCCGGGGGTGGGTCAGGCGACGCTTGTGCTGCCGCTTGGGAGGCCACGGATCGGAAAAGTTGAGATAGATCCGGCTGACCTCGCCCTGTGAAAAGATCTCGCCCAGCAGATTGGCGTCGGCGGAGATAAACCGCACATTTTGCACGCCGGCGTCCCGCGCCTTTTCCATGGCAAGAAGGACGACGCTCTCCACCCGCTCGATGGCCACAAAGCACTGCTCCGGATTTTGCCGCGCCATTTCCACCACAAAACTGCCTTTGCCGCAGCCGATCTCCAGATTGAGCACAGCGGAAGCATCCACACCGAACACCGAGCGCCATGCGCCCCGCAGCGTTTCGGGCTGAGGGATCAGCAGCGCGCCGCAGGCCTCCATCCGCACGTCCAGATTCTTCTTTTTGCGCATCCGCATAAGCGATACCTCTGTTCTCCGGTTTCGGCATAGCCGATAGATTGATTATATCAAGAAATGAGAAAAAAGGCAAGGACAATGTGCATATCCGCCGCACAGAACGCTTGGACGATGGATCAGAAAAATTGAAAAAGGGGGTTGACATTTCAGGAGGTTTTATGTATACTATAAAAGCATTCAGTGATGCGGACTTAGCTCATCTGGTAGAGCGCCACCTTGCCAAGGTGGAGGTAGCGAGTTCGAGCCTCGTAGTCCGCTCCATTTTTTTGCCCATCAAAAAACGCTTTTGCAGTTTGCAAAAGCGTTTTTCTTTTTGTTCAGCCGTGCAGCCCCCTGGATTGGCGATCCATATCCTCCACCACGATGTCATAGATCTCGCCAAGAGAGGCGGCATATTCCAGCACCTTCCACGGCTCGTTTGTGTGAAAATGGATCTTGATCAGCTCGGAATCCCCCACGGCCAGCAGGCTGTCGCCCGCAAAATTGGCGGTGATATGATCGTGGATGGCGTCCTCGTCCAGATCGTGCCCCTCGATGAGGAGCTGGGTGTCGTAACGAAACTCAAGCATACGGTTCTCCTTTGTGTCTGATTTATACTTCTTTCATAAACTGGGCGGCGGTCTTTGCCATCATCAGCTTGTCCCCCACCTTTTCAAAACGCACATTGAGCAGCACGTCTCCGCCCATGGGGGTCACCTCCCGCACGACACCCATGCCAAAGGCCTTGTGGTGCACCCGCATGCCCACGCGGAAAGAGAGATCGGATGCGGGCTTTGGCTGGTAAGAGCGCGTGGGGGCATAGGATGCATAGGAGGTCTGGCTCCTTTTGGGACGGGG
>CADBTM010000100.1 GCA_902797555.1 Oscillospiraceae bacterium | reverse complement strand
CGCCTATAGCCAGTGGCTGGAAGGCCTCTTCGGAGATGCGGAGTATCAGACCTATCCCGAAAAGATCGTCTTTACCAGAAAAGCAAAATAACCGCAATACAGAATAGCAGCCGCTGCGTCTGCAGCGGCTGCTTTTTTTATGATCCCGGCCGAAGCAGGCCGTCATATTCCCCGGTGGGGAGATAGTCGGGGAAATAGGCCGGTGTGACGCCTCGTTTGGTAAGACAGACGGGTGCGTCCATGCCATCCAGGAGAAGATACAGGCTGCCGTCCCGATGGAGCTGGGCAGAAAAGCGGGTCTTTTCTCCATGGAAAAGATAATATCCCGGCTTTGGCTTTTCCCATGATCCGCTGTCCAGCAGGGTGCTTTCGGCATAGAGGACAAAGCTGTGCTCGTCCTCCCAGTCCTGCACCGAAAGGGTGAAAAGCACCGCGCCGTCCCGCTGCCACACGCCGTCCTCGCCGGGGGTCATATCGGTCTGATAGGTGCCCCGCACAGGCGGATCGGGAAGGCGCAGGCTGCTGCGCCATAGGGCAAAGAACAGCACGCCCGCCGCAGTCAGGACAAGGCAGAAAGCCGCCAGCCATTTCAGCAGTTTTTCTCTGCGGCGGGTCATTTTGGTGAGGCGGAGGGCATCCCGGGCGGCCTGTTCCCCCTCACTGGAGATGTCCGCCTCCCGCTGTCCCCGGAAGAGCTCGGTGACGGTGACCCCCAGCGTTTCGGCCAGCGGCTCGATCACCGACACGTCGGGAAACCCCAGTCCCCGCTCCCATTTGGAGACGGTGGTGTGGCTGAGATAGAGGGAGCCCGCAAGCTGCTCCTGCGTCATGCCCTTCTCCTTGCGCAGGGCGGCGATGAACGCCCCTGTTTGCTTGGTATTCATGATCATCCTCCTTTTTCGGTTTCAGCATAACATCCTGATGAAAAAAAAGCAATCGACGCATCGTCGAAACGCCGCAATTGACCTTGATTTTCTGCGATTGCGCGTGTAAAATAAGAGTCGGTGATTGATATGTCAACGATTGTAAAATCCTTCCGGGAAAACTATATTGCAGAGCCTGCCTTCTACAAAAAGCTGGGACGGATCGTCCTGCCCATCATGCTGCAGCAGATCCTCAATCAGGGCGCGGGCTTTGTGGATACCATCATGGTCAGCCGCGTGGGAGGCGTCAGCGCGGTGGCAGTGGCCACCCAGCTGGATTGGCTGCTGGGTCCGGTGACCTTTGGCGTCAATTCGGGCGTCAACATCTATTCCTCCCAGTTTTACGGCGCCAAGGATGAGAAATCCCTGAAAAAATGCTTTGGCTTTTCCATGGTGATGAGCTTTGCCATCGCCCTTATCTTTTTCCTGCTGGCCGCGCTGGCGGGACCGGCGGTGCTGCGGTTTTACAGCGCCGACGCCGATATCGTCCGGCTGGGCTGGCAATATCTGCGCATCGTCTGCTATGGCTATCTGTTCAGCTCGATCACCAGCGCCTTTACCTTTGCCTATCGCAGCGTGCAACGCACAAAGATCCCCATGTATATCGGCTTTGGCATCAACGTGATCAACGCCTGCCTCAACTACGTCCTCATCTTCGGCAAGCTGGGCTTTCCCCAGATGGGCGTGGCCGGCGCGGCGCTGGCCACCGTCATCGCAAACGGATGCGGCGCGCTCGCCCATGTGATCTATGGCGTCGCCACCCATCAGCCCTTCCTCGGCACCATTCGGGAGATGACCGACTGGAGCCGCGTCTTCCTCACCCCCATCGTCCGCAGAATGCTGCCCCTCATCGCAAACGAGACCCTGTTTGGCTTTGGCAACAGCATGTATATGAAGGCCTACGGCCTTTTGGGCGGCAGCGCCATCGAAATCTATAAGATCGGCAACACGGTGGGCAGCTTTTTCTTCACCGCCGCCATGGGCATGAACAGCGCGGCGGGATTATTGGTGGGAGAGCAGTTGGGAAAGAAGGATTTGGCCGGAGCGAAAAAATGCGTCCGATGTCTCTTCCCCGTTTCGGCGGCGCTGGCGGTGCTGGTCTTTTTGCTGATCACGGTCACCGCCCGTCCGCTTGTCTCCCTCTTCGGTCTGACCAATGAGGCCGTCCGCGCGGGCGCCGTCACCATGGTGCGGCTGTTCGCCATCCGCATCGGCTTCCGCCTGTTCAACGTGATCTTTATGTCCACCATCCGCGCCGGAGGCGACTCCTATTTCCTCATGTTCCTCGACTGCGGCGTGGTGTGGCTGGTGGGCGTGCCGCTGGCGTTTTTGTCGGTCAAGGTCTTTGGCGTCACCACCATCACTGCGCTGTATGCCATCATTCAGGCCGAACAGCTGGTGCGCATGCTGGTGGGCATCTGGCGCTATCGTCAGGGCAAATGGTGCCGAAACCTGACGGACGAGACCAAGGGCGCATAACGGAAAATCTCCATCG
>CADBTM010000099.1 GCA_902797555.1 Oscillospiraceae bacterium | reverse complement strand
TGAGTTCAAAGACGTCGTCAAAGTTCTCATAGGTAAGCTTTTCAAGATGTATCATAATGCTGACCTCCGTAAATTACGATTTGTTTTAATCATTGTACCAATCCTGACCCTCGTAGTCAACTACCCTACTTTCAAAGGGAAGGAGGCACTTCCTTACGAAGTGCCTCCTTCGGGCGGCGTTTTGTTTTGTGTGCAGAAGGCTGGTGCCACAGCCTTCCCCTCAAGGGGAAGGCTTATACAGCATCAAAAACAATTTTACTTCTTCCTCTTGCGGTTGATCACCACAATGACCACCGCTGCGGCACACACGCCGGCGGCGATGAGCAGCAGGGTGGAGATCAGCCCGGAGGAGGTCGTCCTTGCGGAAACGACGGGGGCGGGCTGGGCGGCCTCCGCCTCGGCAGGCTGCTGCGCCTTGGCGGCTTCCTCTGCGGCCTGCTCCGCCTTGAGGCGATCCAGCAGGGCGGGGTCAAAGGTCACCGCGGCCTCATAGGTGGTGCCGTCGTTCTGGATGATATAGACGATGCCGGTTTTTCCGATGTTGTTTTCCAGCAGCGTCCCGCCCATGGAGACATAGCCGCCGATCACCGAGACATACTGCATCTCGCTGTTGGCGGTGGTGGTGCGGGTGGGGGCGGGCAGATCGGCCAGCTTGGCGCCGTCCAGAATGAGGAGGGCGCTGCCGGCGCCCAGCGCGCTGGTCTTTGCGGAAAAGTTGGACGCCAGCTCCACCGGCTCGCCGTCCACATACAGGCGGAATTTGCCGGTGGGCTGATCCTCGGCCTGCTTCAGCTCGCCGGGGGTGCGGTTGGGAGAGGCATATCCGGCACCCAGCTCGGGGCCGTCGCCCAGCACATAGCACACCCGATTGCTCCAGCAGGCGTCCAGCTGATCGGCGCGATAGAGGCGCTGGGCGCAGTTTTCATCGCCCCGTCCGGCGGAATCGTTGCTGTAGAAATAGTCCACGCCGTCGATGGTCTCATAGCCCACAATGGTGATCAGATGGCCGTTGGTGTTGGAGATGGCGCCGTTTTCCAGATAGGGGTTGCCGCCGTTGGGCGTGGCGGAATAGCGGACGCTCAGCGCCACGTTGCGCCCGTGGGCAAGCTCGTGGCGGAGAAAATCGTAGTCGGCATAGTGCACATAGGCGTTATAGCCAAAGGAGCCCGCGATGGCCACGGTGTACGACCAGTTGCCAAAGCCCTGATAGTGAAAATCATATTCCCGCAGGGCGATCTCCTCGGGGAAGAGATCGTGCCCCCGGGCGTTGAGCATCATGGTCATGCTGGTGGGACTGCAGATGCTGGAGGCGATGGCCGAATCCCGGATGCCCTGACTGTAGCAGGGGCTGTCCAGCAGCACCTTTTCGGTGAGCTCCTCGTCCCGATAGGGATCCCACACGGGAATGGCCTGCCCGGCCAGCGTGTTTTTCATGGTGGCGGCCACGTTGCGCAGGGTGGGGGAGACAGAGGCGTCTTCGGTGTGAAGGACGGCCATCAGCTGGATCCGGCTGGAGGTCTCGCCGCTGCTGCCCCGGATGGTAAAGGTATCGGTGTCGATCTTGGCCAGCGCCTCGGTGTCGTCGGTGCTGGAGCGCTTGAAGGCGACGCCCCATTTGCCCCACGAGAGCCAGCCGCTCCACGCGTCCTTCATGTCCACATAGGCCCGCGCCTTGATCTCCACCCATGTGCCCGCAGGGGTGTCGGCGCCCCACGAGGCCACGAGGTATTCAAAGGCGGGCACGGTCAGCTCGGGCGAGACCCAGGTGCCCTCGGTCTGCCCGTCTGCGAGGATGAGGGCGCCGTCGCCGATCTGATCGGTGACGGTCAGCTGCTCCAGCGTGCCCTCGTTCCACTTTTCGGACGAGGTGATGCGGAGGAAATTGTCCTCCTGCACGTCGCCCCAGGGGTCGCCTTCGGCGTGGGCGGGAGCAGGGAGGAGGGGGAGCGCCAGCACGGCGCACAGGACAACTGCCAGAAACGTGCGGAATGCTTTCATTTTGTCGCTTCCTTTGCTGTATGTATTTTACTCAGATCAGGCCCTTTTCCTTGCAGAACTGCCGGAAATAGGCGTAGTTTTCCTGCAGCAGCTCGGGCGTGTTGAGCTCGTAGGGGCAGTGGGCGGAGCACTGATTGCAGTGGATGCAGTTTTCGATGGTGGACATCTTTTCGATCCAGTCGGGGGTGGTGTATTCCTGCCACGGCGCCCGTCCCAGCATCAGCCGCATGCGGGCGGCGGTGGAGATGGGGATCTTTGCGGGACATGTGGCCATGCAATAGCCGCAGCCCCGGCAAAAGCCGCCCTTGAGCTCGTCCTTGTCCTTCTGGATGACGGCCAGCAGCTCGTCGTTCAGCGTGACGCCCTCCTTTGCGGCGGTGAGGAAATCGTCCAGCTCGCTCTGCTTCTGCACGCCCCAGATGGGCACAAGATTGTCATACTGGGTGAAGAAGGCATAGGACGCCCGGGGGCTGGAGATCAGTCCGCCGCTCATGCCCTTCATGGCGATCAGACCCACGTTGTTTTCCTTGCACACCCGGATGAGCTCCAGATCGTCCTCCGACGCCAGATAGCACAGGGGGAACTGCACCGTGTCATACAGACCGCAGCGGGCGGCCTCCAGCGCCACCCCCAGACGGTGGGTGGTGATGCCGATAAACCGGGTCTTGCCCGCCTTTTTGGCCTCCAGCAGGGCATAGTAGGCGCTGTTTTCGTCGTTGACGTCGGGCAGCTCGGGCAGACAGTGGAGCTGCCAGATGTCCACATGGTCGGTTTTCAGGTTGCGGAGCGAGGTTTCCAGATCCTTGAGAGCGGCCTCCCTGGTGCGCCCCATGGTCTTGGTGGCCAGAACATATTCGCTGCGGCGGGAGGAGACGGCAAGACCGATCTTTTCCTCGCTGTCGGTATAGGCGCGGGCGGTGTCGATAAAGTTGACCCCCTGATCGAGGGCATAGTTGAGCAGCTTGCCCGCCTCCTCGGCGGAGATGCGCTGGATGGGCAGGGCGCCAAAGCTGTTTTCACTGACGTACAGGCCGGTGCGGCCCAAAAGCTTTTGCTTCATGGAAATACCTCCTGAAAATTATTCTGTCACGGCGGGCTCGGCCTCCAGCTGCGCCTGAACGCCGTCGCCGGAGAGATACCAGCTTCCCTTGACCCGCAGCATGGAGGCGATGCCCACCAGCGTGCGGGTGCCGTCCTCTCCCGTCAGGGTGAGACGGAAGCTGACCGCCCGATACTCCTCCGCATCGGGATAGGTCTGACGGATGGTGTTGAGATTGCCGGAGTCCGGCCGGGAGCGGTCGAGAATGTCCACGCGCACCTTGACGTTGTCGCCCACAAGGGTCATGGCGTCGGCGCGCCACTGCGCCAGCACGCGGAAGTTGGTGCCGCCGGAGGTGAGCTGATTGTACGTCTCCTGCTGCCTGGAGGGGATGATGCAGGCCACCGCATCCTCCAGCGAGCCGTCCGCCTCGTACATGGCGGCGTAATAGCGCTCCAGCGTGTCCTTCTCACTTCCGTGGCCTGCGTTGAACACCACGGCGGCGATGAAGACCAGCAGGATGACTGCGGCCGAAATGCCGCCGATCCATTTCAGACGGCGCGCCTCCACGGCGCGTGCCTGCTCCTTGCTTTGCTTTTTCTGCTTCATAGGGCTTGCCTCAATATCACAGTGCCAGGATCCGATCCTCGGCGGCCTTGGCGGCGGCAGCCGCGCGGGCGTCGGCCTCGGGGGCGCTGTCCGCCTGCATCAGCGCATAGATCTTGATCTTGGGCTCGGTGCCCGAGGGACGGATCACCAGCGTCTCGCCGGTGGCCAGCTCGTAATAGACCACGTTGGAGCCGGAGATCTCGGTGGGCTCGGTCTTGTCCCCTTCATACCGCTGTCCGCAGGCATAATCCCGCCATGCGCCCACGGGGATTCCGCCGATGTCCTTGGGGGGATTTTCCCGCAGAGCTGCCATGATGTGGGCCATGCGGATCATGCCGTCCTGACCGGGAAGCATCACGTTGCGGGTGACCTCGCCGTAAACGCCGTATTCCTTCCAGATCTCCTCCAGACCGTCGAGGACGGTCATGCCCCGGCGGCGGTACCATGCGGCCATCTCCACCAGCAGCAGAGAGCCCACCACGCCGTCCTTGTCCCGGGCGTGGTCGCCCACCATATAGCCATAGGATTCCTCATAGGCCATCACATAGCGGTAGAAGTTGTCCTGCTCCAGCTCGGCCAGCTTTTCGGCCATATACTTGAAGCCGGTAAAGGTGTTGAAGCACTTCGCGCCGTTTTTCTCGGCGATCTTTTGTGCCAGAGGGGTGGTGACGATGGTTTTGATCAGACAGGGATGGGCGGGGAGAATGCCCTTTTCCTTGCCGGCGGTGAGGATATAGTGGAGCAGCAGCACGCCGGTGCGGTTGCCCGAAACGGGGACGTATTCGCCGTTTTTGTCCCGGACGAAAATGCCCACCCGGTCAGAATCCGGGTCGGTGCCCACCAAAAAGTCCACGTCGTGCTGTTTTGCCAACTCTACCGACATGGCAAAGCCCGCCGGCTCCTCCGGGTTGGGGGAGACCACGGTGGGGAAGGTGCCGTCGGGCTTCAGCTGCTCGGGCACGCAAAGGAGATGCTTCAGCCCTGCCCGGCGGAGCACCTCGGGCACGGCAAAGCCGCCCACTCCGTGGAAGGCGGTGTAGACCACCTTGAAATCGTCGGCCACGGCGGCGATGTTTTCCGGCTGGATGGCGCACTTGAGAACGGCGTCGATATACAGCTCGTCAAAGCTCTCGTCCAGCATGGTGAGAGGCGCCGGCGTGTCGCTTTCGATCCGGGGAGAGAGGGGATCGATGTGCTCCATCTTTTCGGCCACCAGTGCGGCCTGCTCGGGGGGAAGCTGGGCTCCGCCGTTCCAATAGACCTTGTATCCGTTATAGGCCTTGGGATTGTGGCTGGCGGTGACGTTGATGCCCGCCGCCGCGTCAAAATGCCGCACGGCAAAGCTGAGCTGGGGCGTGGGGCGGCACCCGGCAAACAGCCACACGGGGATGCCTCTGCACCGCATCACATGGGCGGCCTCCTGGGCAAAAAACTGGGAATTGATCCGGCAGTCATAGCAGATGCAGATGCCCTTTTCCGCCATGCCGCTCTCCAGAATCACCTGAGCAAAGGCGTCGGTGGCCTGACGGATGATGTATTCGTTCATCCGGTTGAGGCCCATGCCCATCACGCCCCGGAGACCGGCGGTGCCAAACTCCAGCGTGCGGTAAAAGCGATCGTTGATCTCCGCTTCATCGGTGAGCGCGGTGAGCTCGTCCCGCTGCTCCTGAGAGAGGACGGGGGAGGCGCACCAGCGCAGATATTCCTTTTGTTCCTGCATGGTAATGCTCCTTTCGCGGCGGATGCCGTTTGGTTGATTGTATTTATTATACACCATATATACGGGCGGTTTCCATACTTTTTTGCAAATTTCCGCTTTTCTCGTCACAGGAAAATTCAAGAACCGTTTACGAAATCGAAACACTTTTTTTCGGGGGATGTGGTATAGTAAACACGGTCATTGCACCGACATGTTGTTGACCCCTCATTTTCCCTTTTATCTCTTTTCCCCTTTTATTCTCAAGAGCAGCAAAAGGCCCGCCGTTCCCCCGGCGGGCTTTTTGTTGTCCGCATTTGCTTTTCTCCTGAGGGGAAGGCGGCACGGCGAAGCCGTGGCGGATGAGGTGGACGTTGCCCCCGTAAAAGCCTCCCTTGTGTAAAGGGAGGTGGCAGCGCCGACGGCGCTGACGGAGGGATTGTTGTTGCGGGGATTACGACAACCCCTCAGTCACCTTCGGTGACAGCTCCCCTTACACAGGGGAGCCGTTGTAGGGAGTGCCTCGGACGACAGCTCCGGTTGCAACATCGGCTCTGTCGGCGTGCTGACGCACTTGCCAATCGCCGTGTTGCTGCCCCTCCTTATTGCTCGCTTG